>CAZHVC010000249.1:0-3576 GCA_964535765.1 uncultured Ignavibacteria bacterium
GGTCAGCCCGATATGACTGGATATTGTTCAGCATTTTGCGGCCGGATTCGGTGCGGTTGTCGCTGATCTGTTTGAGAAAAGATTCGAACGGGGCATTGGGATCGAGATATTGTTCCAGTGAGTAACGGGACACGAGAATGTGGCAATCGGCGCATTCGACATAGACCACGATCTTCCGATTTTTCCCAAACACCACATAATTGTGATGTCTGTCGGAATGGCAATGCGGACATTTTTCCCGTTTTACTTTGCGCTCCATACGCCTCCTATAATTTGAATAATTTGAACCAGATATAGCCGCCGCTGGCCAGTAGGGCAAGGCCCAAAAGGCCGATTATCAAACCGATTTTGAACATCTCTTTGATTGTAATCTGACCGCTGCCGAAAGCGATGGCATTCGGCGGCGTCGAGATCGGCAGGCTCATGGCCAACGAGGAAGCAAGCCCGATACCGAGGCTGATCATTCCGGAGGAGGCTTGCTGGAGTCCGGCCGCCAGCGGGATTAATATATTGGCCGCGCTGGTATGCGAAATGAAAGTGCTCAGCAACACGGTAAAGGAGGTGAGGATGACGAACAACAGGTACGGCGATACCCCGTTAAGACTTAACATGCCGATGACATACTTAGAAAGGCCGGAATCTTCAACGGCCGCGCCGAGGGTCATACCGCCCCCGAGCAGAAACAGAATGTCCCATTCGATCTTTCGGAAATCACCCGGATTAAGCAAATTTCCGCCGAATACAAGAATCACCGGCACCAGCGCCACCACTCCCGATTTCAGGCCGTGCAGGGGTTCGGCCAGCCAGAGAATCAGGGTGATTGCGAAAATCGTCAGCACCGATTTCTGGCGTCGATCGAGTTTTTCCCCAGAAAGCAGAGGCAAATCAGCGGCTTGAATCCGGGAAGGGAAAAAATACAGCAATAGGCGCCATGATACGATCAACAAAAGGATCATGATAGGGACGGTCATGATCATCCATTTCACGAAAGAGACAGCCATCTCACCCTTATTGAGGAATTGAAGTGCCACCGCATTCGGCGGCGTTCCCACCGGCGTGCCGATGCCGCCGATATTGGCAGCCACCGGTATGCCGAGGATCATCGATTTGCGGAAAGGATCATCGGGGGCGATATTCCTGGTCACCGATACCGCTATGGCCATCATCATCGCCGTGGCAGCTGTGTTCGACATCCACATGGAGATAAAAGCCGTCGTCAGTATCATCATCAGCAGTATTGAGGCGGGATGGTTGCCGGCACGTTTCAACAGCCTATGGGCAAGCATTTCATCGATATGGTATTTTTGCAGTGTGTCGGCCAGCACCAGTCCACCCATGAACAAAGCGATCGTGCTGGAAAAAAACGGCGAGAAAAACTTTTCGAGCCCAACGTTCAGCACCGGTTGCAAAAGCAGCGATTCAAAGAAAAGTATGGCCAGTGCGGTGACGAACAGCGGCAGAGCCTCCGACACCCACATGAAGATGGCCCAGACAAAAATGGCCAGGCAACGATGGGCGGCCTCGCTTATGCCCGGCAGAGGAATCAAATAAGCGCCCAATCCGACTATGGTTCCGATTATCCAGCTGGTCAGATTCGATTTTTTCACGGCTCACCCTCGCTAGGCGGAATATGCCCGTATATTACGAATCGGCCGGAATTAAATTTTATGGAGTAGGCGAAACGATCAGGTGCCGACCTCAAGCATCCTCTCGAGCGCGATTCGGGCATCTCCGGCTATTTCTTCAGGCACCTTTATTAATTCGGCCTTTTCCGGATTTTCAAGAGTGAAGCAGAGATCGTTCAAGGAGGTACGGAACATGTTTGAACACATGGCGCACAGGTCACCGGCCAAGCCGATGATCTTTTTGTCCGGGTTGGTGACGGCCAATCTATGGACAAGATTTATTTCCGTGCCCACGGCGATAATCGATCCCGGGGCGGCCTGTTCCACGAATTTTACTATGTGCGAGGTCGAACCGACCGAATCGGCGATATCGACCACGCTTTCGTCGCATTCGGGATGGACGATCACCGTCACCCCAGGATATTGACGGCGGACCTTTTCCACCTGTTCGGCGGTGAAGTTGGTATGGACATGACAATGCCCGGCCCAGAGAATAATTTCGGCTCTTTTCAAAGCCTGTTCGGAGAGACCGCCGTAAGGCTGACGGGGATCATAAACGACGATTTTCTCCGGAGGAATCCCTTTTTTCTTGGCCGTATTCCGCCCCAGATGGCGATCGGGAAAGAAGAAAAGGACATCCCGGCGGGCCCGGCAATAATCGAAAGCGGCCGAGGCGTTTGAGGATGTGCAGATCAGTCCCCCGTTTCTGCCGGTGAACGCTTTCAGCTCCGAAGTCGAATTCATATAGGATAACGGCATGACTTTTCCTTTGCCGATAATCGATTCGATATATTCCCAGGAATCGAGGACATCGTCGGTGTCGGCCATATCGGCCATAGGGCAGCCGGCGGTTGGATTCGCCAGATAGACTTTCTGGTTGGGCGAGGTAAGTATATCGGCCGCCTCGGCCATAAACCTGACCCCACAAAATACGATCATCTCCGCCTTGGCCTGCCGCGCCGCCGCCATCGCCAGTCCGTAGGAGTCGCCCAGATAATCATGAAAGGCCACCACTTCCAAGCGTTGATAGTGGTGTGTAAGTATCAACAAACGGCTGCCGTATTCACGCCGTTTGGCGGCGATCCGCCGTTTCAGATCGTCCTCGCTGGCGGTGCGATATTCGTCGGGTAGATTCGCGATATTGTAATTGACCATCACTATCGATAAACTTCCCAAGGCAAGATAAGGTTGCCGGTGTTGTTCACGCTAAACCGGATTTTTCTTGCCTGTCAGGTCGGATTTTAAAAGCTCGATCGGCCCGCCTGAGCAAATGCCGGCCAAACGACCGCTTTATCGATAACTCGGAACTTCAACCTTTCCAGTTTTTTAGGGCTGCCTTCAGGGCATCCTCGGCCATAACCGAACAATGCACTTTGGCCTCGGGCAGTCCACCGAGGGCCTGGGCGACGGCTCCGTTGGTGATTTTCAGAGCTTCGTTGATCGTCTTGCCGATCAACATTTCGGTCAATATGGACGACGAGGCGATGGCGGCGGCGCAGCCGAATGTCTTGAATTTGGCATCGGTGATGACGCCGTTTTCGATTTTGAGGTATAGCCGCATCATATCGCCGCAAACCTGGCTGCCGACCTCGGCCACCACTGTGGGATTTTCCAGCTCGCCCATGTTGCGGGGATTGGTAAAATGATCTATGACTATTTTCGAATATGGAAATTCCTGGACCATCGCCTACCTCGTCTTTTTTTGTTGGGCCGTCTTAACCGCATTCAGAATTCGGCCTTGAGCATAATTAAATCCCGCTTTTGAATTAAGCAAGTGCAATGTTGAGGCAAGGGAATTTACTTCCGCAGCTTAAATTTTGAAAGCGGTCTCGGGCGGTTGCGGCGATTTTTTGATATAATTGTCGTAAAGCCGAATTGATGAATTCCAAATCATGGGGAAAACCGCCTATTCAGGGGGTCTGGTCCGTTTTTTTTTCCAGCAGCTCTTCGG
>CAZHVC010000250.1:0-3565 GCA_964535765.1 uncultured Ignavibacteria bacterium
TTGCATGGGTGAGCTTTTATCGGCCAACGTATCACCGCTATGCGTCGCCTTAAGTTTGACCAGAGCTCCGATATCGCCTGCGGCGATACCATCTATTTCTTTACGATCTTTGCCGTTGAGGGTGAAGATCTGCCCGATTCGTTCGTTGGTGCTGTTGGTCATATTCAACAGATCATCGCCGACCTTGACCGAACCGGAGAACACCTTGAAAAAGGACAATTCTCCGACGTGCGGTTCGGAAATGGTCTTGAAAACCAGCGCCACCGTCGGTTGATCGACCGCTATTGAGCGGGTGATTTCCTTGCCCTCAGTGACGGATTTGATTTCCGGTTTATAGTTCGGGGCCGGTCCGATCGCAGCCATTATATCCATCATGGTGGCCACGCCGGCGGTGGTTACGGCCGAGCCGCAGAAAATAGGGAATATCGTCCGGTCTGCTATTCCTTTGGCCAAGCCAGCCTTTATTTCATCTTCCGATAATCCTCCCTGATCGAAAAACTTCTCCATCAAGGCTTCATCGTTCTCGGCGGCGGCCTCCACCATTTTATCGCGCCATTTAGAGGCGTAATCCTTGAGTTCCTCCGGAATATCCTTGATTTTAACCGAACCGTCTTTTTCGGCACTGACCGCTTTTTTACCGATAAGGTCGATGATTCCGCTAAAACTCAATCCTTCGCCGATAGGAATGGTCAACGGTACGGCATGATTGGAATAGGTTTCCTGGATGGCGGCGACGCATTTGCCGAAATCGGCGTGTTCTTTGTCCATCCGGTTTATGAAAAAAGCTCTCGGCATATCGTATTTGACGGCCTGGCGCCAGACCATATCGGTCCCGACCTCAATACCGGAGACGGCGTTGACCGTGATCATGGCCGTATCGGCCACTCTCAGGCCGCCCACGACTTCCCCGAAAAAATCGGTATAGCCGGGCATATCGATCAAATTGAATTTGCAACCTTTCCATTCGAGGTTGGCGAGGGCAAGACCGATCGAGATTTTGCGACTGATTTCGTCTTCGGCGTAATCGGTTACCGTGTTGCCGGCGTCGGTGCTGCCGAGCCTGGTGGTGACTTTGCCGGCGAACAGAATAGCTTCGACTAGCGACGTTTTACCGGTTCCGCCGTGGCCGGCAAACCCTACATTGCGGATTTTATCGATCGTGCGCTCTTTCATCTTTCCTCCAAAGGCCCGTATAATTTTCGCGAAAATTCAAAATAATAATTAGCCTTATCCGTGTCAATGTTTTGATAGACAGATAACGCCAGACGTTATCCCCCGTAGCCGGTGGACTTCTCCGCCCTTATCTCGTCTTGATTTCACCTTAGACCGTTAAAAAGGGATTATGCCAACCATATCCTGGGGTCAAATCGCCCGGCGCCGATGGCGGATGGTTGACTATTCAGGGTAGGCGGTTTGCCCGCCGCGGGAAAGCCTAAGGAAACGAATTCGCTTTCAATGCGGAGTCGGGGCGGGTTTACCGCCGTCGCTGAACGTTCGGGCCCACGGAACCGCCTTCGCCGCATGTCGGCTATTCTATTCCCAATTCCTTTCTCAGGAACTTTCCGGTATAGCTTTTTTCGTTCAAAGCCACCTGTTCTGGAGTGCCGGCGGCAACCACGTAACCCCCTTCGTCGCCCCCTTCGGGGCCCAAATCGATGATCCAATCGGCCGTTTTTATCACATCCATGTTATGTTCGATGACCAGCACGGTATTGCCGCGATCGACAAGCGTATTCAGGACTATAAGCAATTGCCGGATATCATCGAAATGCAAGCCGGTGGTCGGTTCATCGAGCATATAAAAAGTTTTGCCGGTGGCTACTTTCGATAGCTCGGTCGATAATTTCACCCTTTGCGCCTCGCCTCCGGAAAGAGTTGTCGCCTGCTGGCCGAGTCGGATATAGCCGAGTCCCACACCGGCCAGCGTCTCGAGCTTACGTTGGATCGCCGGAATATTGCGGAAGAAGTCGAGCGCCTCGTCGACCGTCATGTTCAGCACCTCGGCGATCGATTTCCCCCGGTATCTTATTTCGAGTGTGTCACGATTATAACGGGCGCCCTTGCAGATCTCGCACGGCACATAAACGTCCGGCAGAAAATGCATCTCGATTTTAATTATGCCGTCGCCTTCGCAGGCCTCGCAGCGTCCGCCGCGAACGTTGAAGGAAAATCTTCCCGGTGTGTAGCCGCGGGCGCGAGATTCCGGCAATTGCGAGAACAGGTCTCTAATTGGTGTGAACAGGCCGGTATAGGTGGCGGGGTTCGATCGGGGCGTGCGGCCGATCGGCGACTGATCTATGTCTATGACTTTATCGATTTTTTCCAGACCGAGGACGGCATCGCAGGGCAGCGGCTGCTCTTTGGCGTGGTAAAACCGTTGAGCCATGACTTTGAACAGCGTCTCGTTGACAAGCGTCGATTTGCCGGAACCGGAAACGCCGGTTACGCAGGTAAAGATCCCCAGCGGGATATCGACGGTTATTCTTTTGAGATTGTTGCCGCGGGCGTTTTTGACGACGATTTTGTCGCTGGCTTTTCTTCTTTCGGCCGGCACCGGTATGGACATTTTCCCGGAAAGGTATTTTCCCGTGATCGATTTCGGCGAGCGTTTTATGGCTGCCGGTGTTCCGCTGGCGACGACCTGGCCGCCTTTGGTGCCGGCGCCGGGCCCAAGATCGATCACGTAATCGGCGGTTTCAATCGTCTCGCGATCATGTTCGACCACCA
Source organism: uncultured Ignavibacteria bacterium (assembly GCA_964535765.1). Taxonomy (GTDB): domain Bacteria; phylum Zixibacteria; class MSB-5A5; order UBA10806; family 4484-95; genus JBBIRK01. The sequence continues at coordinate 2,728 of CAZHVC010000250.1, forward strand.
CCACGGTATTGCCGATATCGCGCAACGAAATCAAGGTGTCCAGCAAACGGCGGTTATCACGTTGGTGCAACCCTATCGATGGTTCATCGAGAATATACAGCACACCCACCAGCCTGGAGCCGATTTGGGTGGCCAATCTAATCCGCTGCGCCTCGCCGCCCGACAGGCTCATCGCGGTCCGGTCGATAGTGAGATAATCGAGGCCGACATTGATCAGAAAGGTCAATCGCTGGCTTATTTCTTTAAGGATCTGTCTGGCGATCGAAGCCCGTCTTTTATCCAGTTTCAAGTTATTGAAAAAAGTATAGGCCGCCTTTACGGACATCGCGCTTACCCTGGCTATCGAGTAGTTATCGATCATCACCGACAATGCCTCCGGTTTCAAGCGCGCACCATCGCAGGAAGCGCACGGTTTGACCGACATGAACTGCTCGATCCACTCTCTTATGCCGGCCGACTGCGTTTGGTGATAGCGGCGGCGGAGGTTGTTGATAACCCCCTCGAAACGATCGCGGCGTTCCCAGACGCCGCGCCCGTCGGCGTGATTCCAGACGAATTTGACCTCCTCCCTGCCCGATCCATAAAGGATGATGTCCTTGTTTTTCTGGGATAATGTCTCGAACGGAGCCGCCAGCGAAAAGCCGTAGTGCAGGGCGATCGCTTTCAGCATGCTGAAGTAATAGCCGCCGCGGGGAATCCCCCAGGGAGCGATTGCTCCTTGATTTATGGACAAAGACGGATCCGGCACCACCAGCGCCGGATCGAGTTCCATCTTGAATCCGAGGCCGGAACAATCGGGACAGGCGCCGTAGGGCGAATTGAACGAAAACAGGCGCGG
>CAZHVC010000251.1:0-3563 GCA_964535765.1 uncultured Ignavibacteria bacterium
GATTGTCTTCCCTCTCATATATTATCGGCTGCCGTTAGGGGCGGCTTTATTTTATTCGCCGATGGCTCCTGACGACGATTTTAATATATCACGAAAATCCCATTTGCAAAGCAAAAATTGAACCACGAACGGCGTCATATTGAATTTTATTCATAATTAGCGCCAATTGTTTTTCCTATTTTGGTATTTTATGTCCATTCAGCCGTGTTGTGGCGATGCTGCGGGTATAATATTGACAATCCCCGTCTTTTAAGTTAGATTGGGCGACCATTCGGCCGACCTTTTTGGCCTGACGGAGCCATGGCAGAGCGGCTTTTCCGCGGGAGGTGCTTATTTCCTTTTTGGCCGACATTGTGAAATTGGGGCTGTTGCACACCGGTTATTATCATTTGCGGAATTTTGTCCTGACGGGGCGCCGGAAACGGCTGCTGATCCTTATGTACCACGATCTACTTCCCGACTCATCAGGCGGCCCCGAGAGCGCCAACGATGGCCGGCCGAACGGTCTGGTTTTCGATTGCCAAATCAGGGCGATATTAAGAGATTTTCGGGCCGTAACGGTGGAGGGGGCGATCAGGGAAATCGAAGAACACGGCGATTTGCTGGAAAATTCCGTGGCCTTAACTTTCGACGACGGCTATCGATCGGTTTACGACGTAGCTTGGCCGATAATGCGCAAGCATGGCGTTTCGGGGACGGTTTATTTGGCCACCGATTGGATCGACGGTAAGACCGGCTTGTGGTGGGAAGAACTGGAAAAATTGATTAAAGTGGGCGACCTTTCCAGGCTCGATAAAGACGAGTTTTGTCGTAAGTTTCAGATTGATCCGGCCGTTTTCGGTCGAACGTCGCTCCACGAGCCCCACAGGAAGTCGCTATTGAATCGGTTGTCGTTCAATTTGATGAAAAAGCCGACGGCGATTCAAAAGGGGGCGGTGGAATATTTGCGGCGATCCGTATTAGTCGACCCGACGATGAAGCCGGCCGTGCCGGAACCGCTGAACTGGGATCAGGTCCGCCGTTTGGCCGCTGAGGGAATCGAGATCGGCGCACACACCAAATCGCACCCGAATCTGAGCTATGTCGAAACGGAAGAGGCTTATGCCGAAATAGCTGGCTCCAAGGAGGTTATCGAAAATCAGTTGCAAAAGAAAATCATCGGGTTCGCCTACCCTTATGGATACGACGTTAACGGCTATGCGCGGTTTCTACCCATGTTGAAAGAGGTCGGGTTCGCTTATGCCTGTTTGAGCTGGTGGGGGTGCAACACAGCGCGGACGGAGCGGTATTTATTGTTCAGAAATCCGCTTGCCTCCCTGAATTCGATTGGACTATTGCGGCGGGAAATTCTGCTGAATTTCATTCAGAGAAGCGGACCCTCGGCCAGGGTTGCCGAGCTTACCCAATAACGAACTGATACGGCTTTTGAGTTTTCTTGATAATGGAAAGGTGTTCTGATATATATAGTTGATATTTGCTTTTAGTCGATCGGCCGCAGCCGCCCCAAGTGACGACGAGGTCGGAATTCGGGCGGGGAGCCGTTTTTGAAGTTCGTTTATCCCGGGTTATAGACCGCACGCCGGCAGGATAGGGAATCGTTCGAGGCGCGGCAAGGCGGGGCGGCTTTTTTTGCGGACAACAAGGTAATCAAGAGGGCGATTGATCGTGGCAATCTGGAAAGGCGCTTTCAGAGCGGATATCGATAAATATTACCGGATAGGTTATGGTTCGCAAAAGCCGCGCTTTTTCAACAAGATCCGTTTGTGGATTTTTCATTTCGGTTTCCACTGCGTCGTTATCTACAGGCTGGGGAATTTCGCCTCTCGCCTGTACTCAAGGAATAAAATCATCGGGTTCCCCGTCAAATTAATCCATTTCATACTCGATTATTTTATCAAAGCCGTTTACCATGTGGCCATAGACGCCGATATCGGCCCGGGGTTCTATGTCGGACATATCGGGAACATTTATATAGGCCCCACGCAGATAGGTTCGAATTTCAGCGTTACCCATAATGTCACGATCGGCGTCGGCCACGCCGGCGGCCGGGCAGGTGTGCCAATAATCGGAAACAACGTATGGGTCGGCACGGGATCGGTAATATCCGGGGCGATTAAAATAGGCGACAATGTAACGATAACAAGCGGCTGCATCCTGTCGCGGGATATACCGAACGGCTGTTTAGCCGCCGGCAATCCCGGACGGGTCTTGCTGAACAACTACGACAACCGCCATCTTTTCGGCTATCCGCCGGCCGAGTCGGTTGCTGAAAAATCGGGCGAAAGCGTAAAACCAGGTGAGTCCCCAGACCAGCAAAATCTATTTTCGAAATAGGCCGATCTGGTTATCGGCGGTATGTCTGACCATCCTCTGCAGACAGGAATCGGACAGCCATGTTCGATGATATCAAAAGCCTACTGAAACACGGTTCGATCTACACTATCGGCGTTTTGCTCAACAGGCTGGTTTCGTTCATAATGCTGCCGATCTATACCCGCCTGCTGGTGCCGTCGGAGTACGGAACGCTCGAACTTCTGACCCTTACCACGGACCTGGTTTCCACTATCGCCGGTCTCGGGATGACCACCGCCGTTATGCGCTATTATTATCTTTACGAAGATGCTGCGCAAAAAAACAGGGCGGTGAGCACCGCCATAATCGGCAATTCGGTTCTTTTCGGCCTGGCCTCGATCGTCGGTTTATTGTTTTCCGGATTCGTGTCGAGTCTGGTGTTCGGGACCACGGACTATTCTCCTCATTTCAAAGTCGCATTCGTCAGTATGTTCCTTGCCGGCAGCCTCGAAATTCCGATGATATTCATCAGGGCCAAACAGCAAAGCGCCCGTTTTATCATGATAAATCTGGCCAGTTTACTCCTGCAGCTTTCCCTGAACATCTACTTTTTGGCGGGATTGCGTCTGGGGGTGATGGGGATACTTTACAGCACGTTGATTTCCAAGTTCATATTCTGTTCGATCTTGGTGACCCTTACGTTCAGGGAAACCGGTATCGGTTTTGCATTCACCGTTTATCGAAATCTGCTCGGCTACAGCGCGCCGCTTCTGTTGAGCGGGCTGTCGATGTTTGTCCTCACCTTTTCGGATCGCTATTTCGTCGAGCACTATCGCGATTTGACGCAGGTCGGCTTATACTCGCTTGCCTATAAACTCGGCATGCTGGTGTCGAACCTTTTTACCGGCCCGTTCGTTCAAATCTGGAGCGCCAAGATGTTTGAAATAGCCAAGAAGGAACAGGGTGCCCAGACGATCTCGAAAATCATGACTTATTTCGTTCTGGCTATTTTGACAGTCAGTCTCGCCTTGTCGCTCCAGGCGCGCGATCTGTTGCGGGTGATCGCCGACCCCGCCTACCTGAGCGCCTTCCAGCTGGTGCCGTTGATCAGCTTTTCCTATGCCGTCATGGGCGCTTATTATATAGCCTCCTGCGGCATACTGATAAAAAATAAGACGAAATACCGGGCTTTATCGACAGTGGCTGCGATGTTCGTCAATATCGGCCTGAATTTTCTTCTGATTCCGGTCTGGGGAGGTTTGGGAGCTGCC
>CAZHVC010000252.1:0-3560 GCA_964535765.1 uncultured Ignavibacteria bacterium
TCACTGGGAAGATTTTTCGGAATGTCGTTGGGATTACCGATCAATGATTTTACTTCGTCAACTTTATTTTTATTCCGGGCGCCGAAAGAGTCTTTCCCGCTGGCGGACCCGGCAAGCTGGATAAATTCCCTGCCGAGCCTAGCCGAATTTTCCGGGTTGCCGAGGTGCAGGGAAGCCAGAAATTCGTAATAGAGTAAATCGAGATAATTCCCGATGCGGCTTCTGGCTTCACAGGCCGTCTTTTTGACCTCGGCATATTTACCTTCCTCAAGAAGTATATTTATCCAGAGGTCATAGGCCTCGGCGGCGGCCTGATTATTCTTGTTTTTGATCGCCATATCGACTGCCAGGCGGCAATTATCGATCGCTCTCGAGTATTTTTTCACCGCGTAGCTGTTACGTGCGAGTTTAAGAAAATCCTTGGTAACAAAGCGGCCGTAAGTGCGGGCGACCGGCAGGGGGACATTGCCTTTCTGCGAATTTTTGTTAGCGGCTTTCGACATCGACTGTTTGCGGTTTTCTGTACCTGATTATTTTTGCAGGAACTCCGGCGGCTACCGCCATATCCGGGACATCTTTCGTAACCACGGCGCCGGCACCGATTTGAACTCCTTTGCCTATACGAATTCCTTTGAGTATCGTTGCTCCGGCGCCTATATCACTACCGTCTTCGATAATCACCTGGGCGAATTCAAGAGGCTTGTGCAAAATCGGACCTTCACATCCATCGTCCTTATGGGCCGATGACATAACCGTTACTTTCGGGCCGATTCCCACATTTCTACCAATCTTGATCCCACCGGCGGCGTATATAAAACATTGAGGCCCAATCCAAGTCCCGCTGCCGATAACCAAACGACGATCGAAATACCCTTTCAAGATAGTATCGTGACCGATATAAACGTCATCCCCGATTTCCACTTTTTCCGGGAAAAATATTCGTACGCCGTCTTCGATAATCACGTTTTTACCAAGCCAGCCGAGATTGGCCAGAAAATCAAGGCCGGACCCATGCGAACGCCATTTGCCCACGAGGCTATCTTTCTCCTACGCGGAAATCTCCGCTTTTTGTTTGTTGATAGAATCTTCCAGCCGGGAATCGGTCTTATGAGAACGGCCATGAATCTTGCCGGTTCTCGTTCGACCCATGCCCGGCACCTCTATTTCGAATGATTTCTTCTCGGAATCAGCCACGGCTCCGCCGTCGATTTTTCTCGATAACGAACCGCCGCTTTTGTAGTGCAATTTCCGCAAAATGCGATCCTCAAAAGGTTGCCGTGATCAACTCCTGCCTCAGTGTATCGAATCTATCATTGGGTTTAAGATGAAATCCATAGGCCCACACCCAAGAAGGTAACTCGGGTGACCCGGCCTGCTGGATTTTGGTTATCAGAATGGACCCTTTCGACGTCTGCACGATGATTCCGACTTCTTCCACGACGTCAAGCACCGTTCCGGGTTCCGCTTGATCGTAAATATTGTCCGATCCGTCGAACTCGTGCCCATGCCATACGTAAAGACTGTGATTCTCTATACTGGAGATGCAGCCTGGTCCGGGATGGGTGTATGCCTTGATTTTGTTTTGAAGTTCGCTGGCCGGCCTATGCCAATCGATCACCCTGTCAATCCTCTTCGACAAAGTGGCCGATCCGCCGATCGAACAGGCTTCATTCAAAATATTATTTTCGGTCAATATCCGCAGTAATTGTCTGGCGGTTGCGGCGGCGGCTTTTGTTTTAAGGGATCGTAGATTATCGAGGGAACAAATCGGTAAATCAACGGCGGCGATGACCGCGTTTTTTTTCGAATCAGGCGAAACAAACGTCAGTTCAAGCCTGAAATGATCGGCCGCGCTATCGAGGGCGGCGGCCAAATCAGTGAGGTTTTTGCCAGAAAATTGTCTTGCCAGATTGGTAGAAATCATCCCCAATCGGGGATTCAACGACAGATGCAATCTGTTAGGCCATTCCAGTGATATCAGGAGATCGATACCGGGGATAATATTCTCGTCGGCGGCGAAAGGAAATTGCAAAAGGGGCAAACCGAATTCGCCTATGAGTGGTTCAAATTCCGCCCGATCGTAATTATCGATATGATTCGTTCGGGGCAGAATCAGCGCAAGATCGGTTACGCCCGAACGACAAAGATACTCAAGGCAGTAGTAGGTTAAAGAAGTATCTCCGGCGACCGCAACCTTCATGATGAAACCACCTCCATAGGCGATTTTTCGAACCGCCTGATCGCCTCGACTACTCTTTCGATATCGATAACCGGCATATGGTGATAAAGAGGCAGCGAAATGCGATTATTGAAAGCCTCATAAGCCCAGGGGAAATCATTCGGCTTGTAACCGTATTTCCGCCGATAATAAGGGGTAAGCGGCACACAATAGGTGCCGATAGTTGCCTCCACCCCTTGCCCCGCCAGAAAATTGATCAGCTTGTCGCGGCCGATGCCTGATCCGACCTGCGCCAAAAGTGTTTGCCAATTGGGAGCTGCATTCGGCTCCGGAACTTCTATTTTCACGTCCGAATCATTGCCGAGAAATTGCCTATAAATCCCGGCCAGGCGGCCCCGCTCGCCGATATAATCATCGTAATATTCGAGCTGGGTAAGACCGATAGCCGCTTGCAATTCCGTCATTCGGTAATTGTAGCCCGCATGACAAAATTCGCCGTTATCATTCCCATGGTTACGTAGACTTTTCAACAAATCCGAAGTATGCTTGTCTTTGACGGCAATGGCGCCGCCCTCGCCTGTGGTCAACAACTTGCGCGGGTGGAAACTGAAAGCCGCCATGGCGCCGAACGTGCCGCACATTTTTCCTTTGAATCGTGAACCAAGGGCGCATGCGGCGTCTTCGATCACTGGAATACCGTGCCTGTCGCCTATTTCCAGTATCCTATCGATAGCCGCCGGAAAACCGAAAGCGTGAACCGGCATGATTGCCTTGGTTTTCCGGCTGATCAGGTCAACGAGTTTATCCACATCGATATTGATGCCGCCCGGAGAGACGTCCACGAAAATCGGCCTGGCCCCGATATGCTCGACTACATTGGCTGTTGCCGGAAAGGTGAACGCTGGCACGATTACTTCATCTCCTGGGCCGACCCCAGCCGCCAACAGTGCAAGATGAAGTGCGGCGGTACCCGAAGAAACGCATACTACCTCGGAAACGCCGAGATATTCCGCCAGGCCGCGTTCGAATCGCTCGACTACCGGCCCGCATACAAGCCGACCCGATTCTATGACATCGGCGACGGCTTTAATTGCCTGCGGCGACAGGTTGGGTTTGATAAGCTTTATTGCCGAAGATTTTGCCATAATACCAGGTGGCCGTTCTCCTCAGTCCGTCTTCCAAATCAATTTGAGGTTGGAATCCAAGCAGCTTTTTGGCTTTGTCGATATTGGGAATCCTCAGTTCCACATCGGCATATTTTTTGGGTATATAAACGATTTTCGATTTCGAATAGGTCACCCGAATCACCGCCAGAGCAAGGCCGTTAATTGTTATGGTTCCTCTCGGATTGCCGACATTGAAACAGTTGCCTATCGCCTCT
>CAZHVC010000253.1:0-3546 GCA_964535765.1 uncultured Ignavibacteria bacterium
GGGTGGTTTCTGCCGGCTGGGATCAGGGACTCGGCAATTCAATAGTGATCGATCACGGTTTCGGGATGGTCACTGTCTACGGGCATTTGAGCCTGATCAAGGTCCGCCGCGGCGACACCGTCAAGCGCATGGACGTCATTGGTTTCGTGGGTTCGACCGGACAATCGACCGGTCCTCACCTGCATTATGAAATAAGAAAAAACGGACAGCCGGTCAACCCGCTGAATTTCGCGGTCAAGACCGCGCTCTATACACCCTAAAATTGGAACCGAGTTTATCGCCTTTCACCCCGTTGATACGGGGTTTTTTATTGAAACAATTCCGATGTAATTAATAGTTAGCCCGATTGATGATAAACGGATCGGACATAATTCAACATCAGATGATCAAGAAGATGTGGCAGGCGCTGATTTTGACCGGCTTCATATTCATAATTGAGGTCGGCGGTGGGATTCTTGCCAATTCGCTGGCGTTGCTTTCCGATGCCGGTCATCTATTCGCCGATCTGATGGCCATCGGCTTTTCTCTGGCAGCCCTATATCTGGCCAATTTGCCGGCCAATCCGCGCAAGACTTTCGGATATCATCGGGTGGAAATTTTAGCCGCTATCTTGAACGGTTTGTCGCTATTGGTGGTCTCGGTATTTATATTCCGGGAGGCCTATCAAAGGTTAGGCGCCCCAGAGGAGGTCAAGAGCTTCCCTTTGCTGGTCGTAGCCGTTTTCGGCTTGGTCGTCAATCTTCTGGTTTTGTTGCTGCTTGATCCGGTGGCCCGGCACAACCTGAACGTGCGCTCCGCCTTTTTGCATGTAGTCGGGGATATGCTGTCGTCCGTAGGAGTGATAGCAGGGGCCGTAATAATCGCTCTTACGGGCAATCGTCTTGTCGATCCGATCATATCCATTTTAATTGGCTTTATAATTCTAAGGGGGGCTTATGGGGTTTTACGCGATGCGGTGCATATTCTTCTCGAAGGCTCCCCGACCGGCATAGATTCACAGGCGGTGGCCGCCGAAATTCTGGCGACGCCGGGCGTTACGGCCATAAGCGATTTGCATATCTGGACGCTTTCCTCGCGTAACAACATACTCACGGCCAATCTCACCATCTCCGGCGACAGCCCGCATCTCGGCCGGAAAATTCTGGATCAGCTTAAAACGGTTCTTGCCGAAAAATACGGCATTCGTCATACGACATTGCAGCTGGAATGCGAATGCTGCCGTAAATCGGGCGAATCGGCCGACCCGACAGGAAAAAACGGCCGACCGCCGGCCGATGATACCCGTTGCAATCTTCAAAATAACATCCTGCCCTGGAATAACACTTCATTTTAGAACCGGCCGTTTACGACCGATAATGCCATAAGGGCGAATATGCCCCACGGATAATAATTCTATAAATCCGACCGGTGCGGCCGAAAGGAGCATGACCATGTCAATCGTGATGGAAATAATTGAATGGATGGATATGACGGGGGAGGATATGATCTATCGGTATCCCCCCGAAGGCTCGGCTGATATCAAACTCGGTGCGCAGGTGATAGTGCGCGACTCGCAATCGGCCGTCTTTTTCCGCAGCGGCCGCGCCTATGACGTGCTTGGTCCCGGGCGCCACACGTTAACCAGCCTTAACTTGCCGCTGCTGACCCGCGCCCTTTCGATGACCTGGGGTTTCAAATCGCCGTTTCGCTGTGAGGTTTATTTTATCAACCATAAGGTGTTCACTAACCTCAAGTGGGGGACCAAAGATCCCGTTGCTTTCCGCGACCGGGAATTGGGGCTTGTCCGCCTGCGGGGCTACGGCGCCTATACCTGCCGGATAGTCGAGCCGTTGGCTTTTATTAACTCCCTTGTCGGCCGCGAGGCGCGCTTTACGACTTCCGACATATCCGATTATTTGAGAGACGTCATCGTGGCCAGGATCAACGATATGTTCGGTGAAAAGCTCGATACGATATTCGATCTGCCTGCCAACTACGACGAACTCGGCCGGGATCTAAAACTCCGCATTTCGAACGACTTCCGAAAATACGGTCTCGAATTGATCGATTTTTTCATCACTTCGATCACCCCGCCCGAGGATGTCCAAAAAATGATCGATGAGAAATCCTCCATGAAAGCCGTCGGTGATCTCAATAATTTTCTCAAATACTCGCTGGCCAAAGCGATGTCGGCGCAGGGCAACGCCGCCCAGGCCGGCACCGGCATCGGCATGGGAGCCGGCGTCGGGCTGATGGTTCCGGGAATATTTCAGGATGCCCTGGGGCAGAAGCCGGCCGAACCCAAAAAAGAGCCGCCGGCCGTTTTAGTCTGCCCTCAATGCGCTGCCGAGACGCCGGAAAATTCGCGTTTTTGTTTCAAGTGCGGATATCAAATCACGACCATAACGGCCTGTCCCGACTGCAAAGCCGAATTGCCGACGGGCGCCAATTACTGCCCCGGCTGCGGTCGCAAAATCGTTGAAAAGATTGTTTGCCGCCATTGCGGATTCGAACCGTCTGCGGCGGCGAAATTCTGCCCGAAATGCGGCAATAAACTCGGCGATGACCGGTAGCGACCTGATTTACAGTTGCCCTGGTTGCGGCAAATCAACGCAAGCGCCCGAAGGTGCGACGGTCAATCGATGTCAATATTGCGGCCTGATAGTCAGGATAGCCAAACCGGGGGCTATTCTTAAATATTTTTACGCGGCAAAATTGGATTCCCGCGGCGCCCGCTCGGCGGCCGACCGTTTTCTGAAAGAAAATCAGCAGCCCCTTACCGGTGCGGTCGTCAATACCCGTTTTTATTACCTTCCCTTCTATAGATTCCGGGGATTGGCCGTTGATTATCTCAGCACGGAAGAGGTGATTGAAATCCCGGAGAGCGATGGTCTTGTGGAAAAACGGCGAAGATTCATCCTGAAAGGCAAAGATTTCGACATAACCTTTCCCGCCTTCAACGAGGTTGATTTTGGTTTGGTTTCACTCGGAATAAGACCTGCCGCCGTTCCCTTGCATGCCGAACAGCCGGCGATGCCCGAAGGCGGCGTGGTTGTAGGATCGACGCTGAGCGGCAGCCAAGCCCGGGAACTTGCCTTGAAACAGCACGAGGCGAATCTGGCTTATTACGACGAAGCGGAATCTCTGTGCGGGGCGATGATCGGGAGCCAATTATCGGTCGTTTATTTTCCCATCTGGGTCATCAACCATGAATTCGCGGGAGTCCAAAAAGCGGTGTTCGTCGATGCTCTTGCCGGTCGGGGTTATCAATCGCTGGATCATCCGTTCAATTACGATGGTCCGCCATCCACTCAGAAAAATTCGAGCCTGATTAAACCAGAAAGACATCAATGTCCGAATTGCGGAGCCGACTTGGCAGAATCGCAATTTTCGCTTTTTTTCGGCTGCAAGAACTGCCGGCGGTCTTATCTGCTGGACCGATCGGGACTGAAAACGGTAATCCCACGGGTGGCCGATGGCGCGACCGCTCCCTATTGGCGGTATCATCTTGAAATCAAGTCGGGAAAAACTTATAAAAAGGTGGCGGATTATAGCGAACTGCTGGTT
>CAZHVC010000254.1:0-3541 GCA_964535765.1 uncultured Ignavibacteria bacterium
AAAGCCGAGCGGATGATTATCAATGCCACGTCGGCGATATTGCGCAGTTCCAAGACCTCCGCTCGCACCGGATTCTTGCGATAGAATTCTTTGATATGCTTGCGTACCACCAGACAACGATCATACGCTTTACGCAGCCTGTCGGTCGATCTGACGATGCCGACGTAGTCCCACATTAGTTTACGGATTTCCTGAAAATCATGGGAGACGACAACCCATTCTTTGCGGTCGAATACTCCCGATTCATCCCAGGTCGGCAGCGCCATTCCTTTGTATTTGGCCCTTGACCGCAGATTTTTTCGGGTCCACTTGGCGGCAAAATCGGCGAATGCAACCGCTTCGAGCAGCGAATTTGAGGCCAGCCGGTTCGCACCGTGCATCCCGGTGCAGGCGACTTCACCGGCGGCAAGCAGCCCGGCGATCGACGAACAACCATTGATATCGGTGCGGACGCCGCCGCAAAAGTAATGCGCCGCCGGGACCACCGGAATAGGATCGACCGCCGGATTTATTCCCAGACTTTCGCATTTTTTCATTATGGTGGGGAATCGTCTTTTGATGAAGGTTTTGCCGCGATGAGAGATATCAAGATAGACACAAGGCGCGCCGGTTTCTTTGAGAATCATATCGATCGCCCTGGCGACGATATCGCGGGGAGCGAGTTCGGCCATGGGATGATAGTTGTCCATGAACCGACGGCCATCGGCCGTAATCAGTTTTCCCCCCTCGCCTCTGACTGCCTCGCTGATAAGAAAAGGTTCCTGCCCGGGGGCATACAAACTGGTCGGATGGAACTGGACGAATTCGAGGTTGGCCACTAATGCACCGGCACGGTAGCCCATAGCCATCCCATCGCCGGTGGCGATCGCCGGGTTCGTCGTATGTTGATATACTTGGCCGGCACCGCCAGAGGCCAACAGCACCAACCTGCCACCGAACACCTCGACCCGACGATTTACGTTATCGTAGACGTATACTCCATAACATGTCGGACCTCGTCGGGGTATTTTCCGCCCCAGATGATACTCGGTAATCAGGTCGATCGCCGTATGTTCTTCAAAAAGATACACATTGCCGTGCTTTTTCAATGAATTCAACAACGCCTGCTCGATATTTCTGCCGGTATGATCGGCCGAGTGGACGACTCGATTATGCGAGTGCCCCCCTTCGCGCCCGAGATCATAGGCACCCGAGCGGCGGCTGAAAGCAACTCCGAACTTGGCCAGTTCTTTTATATATTTAGGGCCCAGCCTGACCACTTTGCGCACCACTTCCTCATGACACAGACCGCAGCCTGCATCCAGAGTATCTCTTATATGGTTGGCGAAACTGTCGGTTTTGCTCATGACGCTGGCGATCCCCCCCTGAGCGTAATTGGTCGAGGCGTCATTACTGCTTTTCTTGGTGATAATGGCGATCCGGTGGTGGCGGCCCATCTTCAGAGCATACATAAGACCGGCGATGCCGGAGCCGATTACGATAATGTCATATTCCTTGGTCAAAGTGCAATAACCTTTCTGAAATGATCGAGATCGTCGATCTCATATTCCGGTAGACAAATATAGACAGCCGATCGGACAAAGTCAAAATCCTTTACTTTCACCGCGTCTTTGGCGGTCGTCATGATCGAGCTGCCGCTTTCCTGTGCCGTCCTAACGATTCCGTCTATATCACAAGAGCTGTAACTATGGTGATCATCGAATGCGATAAAATCGGTTAGGGTAATCCCCAGCTCAATCAACGATCGACGGAATCTGGTGGGATCAGCCAAGCCGCAGAAAGCGACAAACCGCTTTCCGGCAAGTTCCTCGATATCGATTTCCCGACCGCTCGAAAGCTCTCGGAAATGCGTTCTCACCGATTGCAAATAGAAAACGGGGATATTGGGAAAATCGGGCCGTTCTTCATCACTGCCGACTTGGCCGCCGCCAGTGAAAACAATCATATCGGCGCGTTTGACGGCCGCTTTCGGCTCACGCAATCTACCCGCCGGCAGCAGCAGACCGTTGCCGAACGGCTTTTCCGAACGCAAACATAAAATGTTCAAATCGCGTTGCAGCCTTCGATGTTGATAGCCGTCGTCGATGATGATCAGCTCGGCACCATCGGCGCAGGCTTTGAGCGCGGCCCGGGTTTTCGATTCGCATACGTATATTCTCGCCTGCGGAACCGCCGCCGCTATCTCCAACGGCTCATCACCGACTTCTTCCCACCTCGATCTTTCGTTGACTTCGAGCAGCCCTTTTCCTTTCCGTCTATAGCCGCGGGCGACGATTGACGTCTTGATGCCTCTTTCGATCGCCAGCCGGGCTATATAGATCGTCAATGGGGTTTTGCCGGCGCCGCCTGCAACCAGATTGCCGACCGAGATTATTTTGACCGGCGGCTTTACTTTGGGGGCGATCCGCCAGTACAGATCCCAGAAAAATATGGCTATTGCGTAAAATATGGAACAGACGCGAAGGACGAAAGCTGGTAGGCGGTTCATTGCAGGTATCGAAGCAGCCTTTGGGCGGTTTTTTCGGAGACTCCCGCATTCATCCTGACGAAATCTTTCGCCCTGGTTCCCATCAGGGCGGCCTCCGTCCGGTTGTCCGCCAGATAATTTATCGTGTCCGCCAAATCTTCGCTGCTGGCCACCTCGCGGGCGGCCTTTAGTTCAAGTAATTTCGAGGCGGCATATTGATTATTTTGCATGAATGGGCCGAAACAAAGGGCGCAGCCGGCCGAGGCTGGTTCAAGCGGGTCGTGTCCGCCTATGGCCACCAATGACCCGCCGACGAAAGCAAGGTGGCAGTGGCGATAGATTCCGGGCAACTCCCCCATGCTGTCAAGCAGCAGCACGGATGTCAGCCCGGAGCTGTCTTTGACGAGCTCGGATCGCTTGGTATAGACGATCGAGTTGCGGCCGAGTTCATTTTCGAAAGCCGGCAAGTCTTTCATGTGTCGCGGGGCGATTATTGCTATCACCGGGCGACCGGTTGCCATTGATCGTGCGATGGCCGAAAGCAAAAGCTTGATTTCGCCTTTTCGCACCGACCCCGCCACAAACACGAACGACCCGGAGCGCTTGATAAACCTGCCGAGATTTTCATTTATCGCTTCTTCCTGGGCACTGATAATTTGATCGAACTTGATGTTGCCGAAGGTCTCGACCCGCTCCGGAAGAGCCCCGATTTCTATGAAACGGTTTCGGTCGGTTTCGGTCTGAGTCATGATCAAGTCGATATCGCGCAGGATCGGTTTGAACAGGAATCGGCAAAGCCGGTAATATTTAAGCGATCTGGAGGAAATCCGACCGTTAACGATAACCACCTTCGCTCCGCTTTTACGTATAAGCCGGATAAACAAAGGCCACAGTTCGGTTTCGGCAAGAATCAATAGTTTAGGCCGGATCGTCTGTGCGGCCCGGGTTATGGCCGGGGCGATTTCCAGCGGAGCAAAATAAACGGTCGCTTTTAGTCCGGCCGAAAGAGCTTTCTGTTTACCGGTTTTGGTGACGACGGAGATTACCGGATATAAATCGGCCATTTTGCCTCTC
>CAZHVC010000255.1:0-3541 GCA_964535765.1 uncultured Ignavibacteria bacterium
CGGGGTCAAGCAATCGCTCGATTCGCTCGCGGGCGGTGAGCTTGCCCTGCTTGTGCTGGCGGACGATCTTCTCCGGCCCGCCGCCCATTCTCAGTTTGTGTTCCAGCGCCCGCAGCTCATCGACGATGCTCCACGTTTCACCGTTGGGGCAGGTCAGACGTTCGTCGAATATCCCCAGATCGCCGGCCAAAAACGCCCGTTCCAGATTGGCCAAGAGTTTTTCCCGATTGCCGCCGGCGAAATTGTATCCTTTGGCCGGCAGGTCTTTCAGCGATGACAGAATGACATCGCCGATACCGGTCGAATCGATGACGATCTGGCCGCCGTAAATTTCGTGCAGCGTATGGATACGTTTGACGATCTCCGGCCAATCACGCTGGTAACGTTCGATATGAACCAGTTGAAACGGCTTTTGCGTGCAATCGAGCACGACGCCGACCGTGTAGGTCTGCTTGCGGGCCAAATCCCAGCCGTGGACGAATCGGCGTCCGTTCACCGTCGGTGGTTTTCTCATGCCTCTGTCAAGCGCGGCGCGAATTATCTTCTCATCCAGAAGTCTTCCCTCGAATGAGGCGAATAGTCCGTCTAGATGCTGGGCCGCCCGGGCCGGCGACATATTCTTTCTCAGATAAGCGATGGCTTCCCGGGGAAGATGATGGTTTTCCGAGGTCGGGCCGTGATAAACGAAGCCTCTGCCGCTTTTGCGGATCAGTTCGCAGCGGTGATAGAACCAGTTGAAGCCGTTGGGCGTCGAACAGAGGTCGAGGCAACCGGCGCGATCGGCCAGGCGCATTTTCAAAACGCCCTCGACGACCGCCTCGGCCTGCGGCTCGTAGGCTACCTCGTCGAAATTCACGAAATCGTAATCGTGGCCAAGCAGATGTTCACCGCGATTGGCGCTGGTACGGGCGCTGAGCTCGGATCCGTTGCGGAAAAGTATCGTCGAGTACGGCGTGGATTTTACGTTTTTGATAAGACTCTTTATCTTTCGGCCGCTCTCGAGAAGGCCGATTATTTTATCGAAAATTATCTGCGCTTGGTCAAGAGTGATGCTTACGTTTAGTGCCCGATAGCGGCCGGGTCTGTCGCAACCGATCGGGCGGAACTGAAAAACGGAGCGATGAATAAGCTTTACGGCCTGAATTTCGGATTTGCCCCAGCGGTTCCCCGTGACAAGGGCGTTTTCCCGGCCGGTCGATTTTTGCAGCCAAACCGTCTGTCCCGGATGGGGATCGAATCCGAGATATTCGCGGGCGAAAAAAACGGGGTCATGCAAGGCCCGCCGCCAGCCGCTCATTTTTGAATTGTTGTGCCCCCGCAGATTATTCGGAGGATTTTCCTGAGAACGATTCATCGGTCGAACGCATCAGTTCTTGGCGGCGGATTTCGTTGAGAAGATCCAACAGCAGATTTTCGACCTGGCTATTTTCGCTGATTTTTTGTTTGAGCTCGATCGCTTTGAAAGCATGTTCGGTTTTCAATTCGAGATCGCCGGTGCTGATCGCCCGATGGACGCGGGTTATGATATCGTCAAGAAAGCAGCGATCGTCGGCGAATTCGCCGCGTAGATCAACCTGTCCCGGAAAGGCGGCCGCCGCTTCGATTTTGCTTATGCTTTTCCTTGACCGCTTTCCGCGGCCGGACGTTTCATCGCCCTTATCTACGGCGGTTTGCCCGGCGGCAGTTTGATTTTCGTCGCCGCAGGGTGTTGGTTTGTTCGATCTGCTTGATTTCATCGGTTGAAATCGTGCAAGTCCGCCTGAATGTATTTTCCCCGGTCGAAAATATCAAAGGATCGCCGGTTCGATATTCGCCAGTTCAGCCCTGGCTTCTTCCTTGGTGGTGAGTCCCGCCTGATAAGCGGCGATTACGCTTTCGACCGCGGTTTTCCGCGCCTGAAAACGTTCCAGCGAGCCGAACACCCGTCGGTTGTCGAAAGCGATAGCGATCCGCCCCGAATGGCCGCGCAAGGCCAGTTCCAATCCTATCAGCCAGCGGAAAAAACCGATCGCTTTTTCCTGAACGGCCACGATCTGGCGCATCATAAGCTCGAATTTGAATTTGGCCCAAGTCTGGGTCGTTCCGTAGGAATAGCCGAGCATGAACGGATCGAGATGGACGCCGGCGCAGATATCCTCGACCAACGCCCGATGATAAAGATACCAGCTCGATACCGTCCCCTGGTTGGCCGGTCCGACGGAATTGATGACCACATCATCCCAGGTGACGGCCGAATCCGAGGGGCGCAGTGATTTGAACAATTCAACCGTATTATCGAAATATTGATTGGCCCGCTGGATATAGGCGCCATCGCTTTCGCCGGCGTATTTCTCGGGCTTTTTCAACTGCACCTGGATACGATTGTAGCCTGCCTTTTCGAGATTGCCCGACATATCGGTAATAAGTTTGCGTTCAAGGTGCGAAACGAAACCGACCGAGGCCAAGAGACTGCGGCCGCGCGGATCATCGGCAGTCGAATCGAGACCGACATGAAAATAGGACATCGGATCAAGACGGATTCGGCCGTTTTCCGTATCGTGGAATATGGTCCAACTCCGCCCGGTCTTTTCGAATTCCAGACGGCGGGGATCGATCGGTTGGAATCTGGCCAGTCCCGTCCTGCCGGCGTTCAAGACGGCCTCGCCGCCGAAACAGCCGTCGAGGAACAATCCCCTGAAAAAAGCGCTCAACAAACTATCTATGCCGCCGGATTTCTGATATTCGAAAGGCGAAAGGATCCGGTTCAAGTCGTTTTTCAGCCGCTCGGCGGTCGAATCAGGCAGGTCGGGGAAACCGATTTCGATCGGCGCCGCACAGAGTCTTGTCCAAAGCCAGACGGCGCCGTTTAAGATAGGGATATTGTCGGCCAGATAACGATAAAGCCCGATTTGGTTGAATGTCCGATACTTATCGACCGGCGATTTCAACTCGAATCCGGCCAGACGAGGATCGGATTCGACTTTGGGCTTGGAACGCGACAAAAATTCACGGATCGATCTGCCTATCATACTTTTTCTCCCCTTATGACGCTCTACCGAAATGCTGATTGCGAATCCCAATGCGATTTGCATAAAAAGTCGGCTCAGATTGGCAAGTCGCCCAGACAAAGGGGAAATCGGCGGCTTGTCGGCAAGTAGCAATTTTCAGAAGGGGGAATGATTGTTATTTTGGTGAATACAAGAACAGCTCGGCCGGCGATCACGGCCGTTGACTGTGCCGGTTGTAATCCTGCTCCAGCCGCCGGATGTTGCCGTCGATCAACGGATCGCCGCGGCCGGCGAAACGTTGGTGAATGGTATTCAATATCTCGCCGAGCTCATCCCATCTTTCTTGCCGCCGATAGATTTCACCGATGCCGACGATCGCCAGACCCTGATCCGGATCGAGGCGCTGCGCCTCCGAGAAATGATAACCGGCCTGCTCCAATTCCCCTTTGCCGAGCAGCACGAAGCCAAGCCCGATATGAGAACGGGCCGTCGGCCCCCGCCCAAGCGATTCTACAAAAGCCCTTTCCGCCTCCGTTATGTTTCCTTTACTGAGA
>CAZHVC010000256.1:0-3537 GCA_964535765.1 uncultured Ignavibacteria bacterium
GAACTGCTGAGAGCGGGGGATAAAATAAGGGCGATAAATCTTTGCCACAAAGCTCTCGATGATTTCGGGCCCAACGGCAATCTGTTTCTGGTCAAGGCGAGAGCCCACCTCGAATTGGGAGATACCGGGTTCGCCGAGGAGGCGCTGCTGAAATTGCTTAATGAAGAACCTGAACACCCGGCCGGGTGGGCGATGTTGGGTGAGGTTTATTTTCGGCAGGGGAGAACGGTGAAAGTCGAATATTGTCGGCGCCGTCTGAGTCAGATATTTCCGGCGTTCGCTGAATGCATTCGGCCCGCCGACGATATCGCCGGATCGGAGGTCGAAGATTCGGCGAAAGATAACCTTGACCGGACTCATGTGCCGATCGAAGAGCTTGATTCGAGCGGGATGGTTCCGCTCGACGATCTTGGGGGAAGCTGTCGGAAATCGGAGGCAAAAGAGGGCGATTCAGGCGATATTTTCGAAACTTCTACCTTTGCCGAAATATGCCTGGCTCAGGGGAAATTCGAAAAGGCGCTCGAGATTTATCGAAGACTGTTGAAGCAGGATCCCGGCAACCAAACATATATCGATAAAGTGAACATGTTACAATCGAGATCGGAAGTAAAATGACGGGTGGGCGTTTGAATCAGGCGTTCGGCCTGCTGAAAAAATCCAAATTCGATGTTTTCCTGGTCAGCAAGCTGTGTAATGTCCGCTATATTTCGGGTTATTCCGGCACCAACGGGATGGTCGTTCTGGCGCCGCCCAAGGCGTTTTTCCTTACCGATTTTCGCTATGCCGTGCAGGCCCGTAAAGAGGTAAAAAACTGCCAGGTGATAATAGCCGAGCGCGATCTTCTGGGGGAACTCGTTCACCTTCCCTGTTTTCGGCCGGGCACCAAAACCGGTTTCGAATCGGGAACCGTCACGGTCAAGATTTTCAATAAGATAAAGGAATTGCTTCCGGGCGTCATTTTGGAGCCTGCCGAGAATCTGGTGGAAACGCTATCGATTACCAAAGACCAATCGGAGATCAACCAGATCAAAAAGGCATGCAAGATAACCGATGCGGTTTTCGCCGAATCACTCAAAATGATAAAACCGGGAATGAAGGAGAAAGAGCTTGCCCTTGAAATCCTTTACCGCATGATCAAACTCGGGGCCGATGGTGCGTCATTCGAATTTATAGTGGCTTCGGGGCAAAGATCGAGCATGCCGCACGGCAGAGCTTCCGAAAGAAAATTCAAAAAGGGCGATTTTATCACGATCGACATCGGCTGTTTCGTGAATGGATATGCCTCGGATTTGACCCGCACGGTCGTTTTGGGCAAGGCCACCGCCAAGCAGAAGAAAATATATGAGGTTGTTTTGGAGGCGCAGGAGGCGGCAATCGCCGCGGTCAAACCGGGCTTGCCGGCCAAAGAGCTTGACATGGTCGCCCGAGATATAATAAACAAAGCCGGTTATGGGGATTATTTCGGCCACGGACTGGGACATGGTTTGGGGATGGAGGTCCACGATCTTCCGGTTATCAATCCGAGAAGTACTGATATTATCGATGTCGGTCATGTGTTCACCATAGAACCGGGGATTTATATACCCAATTGGGGCGGCGTCCGGATAGAGGACGATGTGCTTGTAACGGCCGCCGGTGCCCGCGTGCTCACTCGAGCGCCGAAACATTTGATCGAACTTTAAGCAAGGGGAGAATAATGAGAACCTCCAAGATAAGGGCGTTGATCAGGCTTGTCGAAGATTCAACAATCGACGAGCTTGAAGTCTCGTACTGGGGGAAAAAAGTGCGCATCCGCAAAAACCTTCCCGGCTCCGATAATAATAACGGGCATCGATCTCAAGTTATGACGGTGGCTCCCGATAAGGTAATTGAGGCGACCGTAGCGGCATCGTCAGGCCCGGATACGCCTGCGCCGGTGAAAGAAAAGGCGAAGGCGGACAACTTGCTCGAAATCAAGTCGCCCATGGTCGGCACGTTTTACAGGGCGCCGGCGCCGGATGCCAAGCCGTTTGTCGAGGTCGGCGACAGAATCAGCCGCGGGCAGGTGGTATGCATTATCGAAGCCATGAAATTGATGAACGAAATCGAGTCCGAATTCGCCGGACGCGTGGTGGAGATATTGGTGCAGAACGCCCAGCCGATTCAATTCGGCCAGCCGCTGTTTTTGATCGAGCCGGCCTGAAAACTCATCCGCTAAAATCTCCATATTGCGATGAAAACAGCCTCCGCAAACACCTGAGGGGGTGTTTATGACTTTTAAGGAAATGATCCAGCAGATGCTTTCGCGCAACGCCTCCGACCTTCATCTAAGGGTAGGGCTGCGGCCGACATTGAGAGTCGATGGCAAGCTCGTTTCGGCCGACGACCAGGTTTTGATGCCGCCCGATATGGACAAGATACTTTCGCAGATTCTGACCGAAGGCCAACTGCAGAAATTCCACTCCAAGCGGGAAATGGATCTGGCATTGTCGATTTCCAAGATGGGGAGATTCAGAATCAATCTTTACAAGCAGAGAGGAACGGTGGGTATCGCCATCAGGCAGGTGAATACCATAATCCCCACATTCGATGAACTGAATATGCCGGAAGTAATCAAGGATATCGCCAACGCCCGGCACGGCCTGATAATCGTCACCGGAACCACCGGTTCCGGCAAATCGACCACGCTGGCGGCGATGATCGAGTATATCAATTCGACGCGCGCCGAAAATATCCTGACGATAGAAGACCCGATCGAGTATATCTATCGCGACAAACGATCGATAATTTCGCAGCGCGAAGTCGGCGGCGACACCGATTCGTTTTCCAGCGCCTTGAGGCACGCATTCCGGCAGGATCCTGATATCATCCTGATCGGCGAAATCCGCGACGCCGAGACGATGGGAATAGCGCTCACCGCGGCCGATACCGGACATCTTGTGCTGACCACTCTTCACACTTTGAATGCGGTCGAGACTATTTCTCGTATCATCTCCTTTTTCCCGCCGCACCAGCATCAGCAAATCAGACTGTTGCTGGCGGGCACTCTAAAATCGGTTATCTGCCAAAAACTGTTGCCCCGCTGCGACGGTCCCGGACGAGTGCCGGCCGTGGAAATTATGGTGAGCACCCATTCTATAAGGGAATATATAATCGACCAGATGAAAACCCCGCTGATCAGTGAATTGATCGAGCAGGGCACCGTGCAATACGGGATGCAGAGTTTCGACCAATCGCTGATGAAGCTATTCCGCTCCGGTTTGATAAGCTACGACGATGCGCTCGCCCACTCGACCAACCCCGACGATTTCGATTTGCGGGCGAAAGGGATAACCAGCGCTTCCGACCGCGCCTGGAGCGACGTGATAAGCGAACCCAAAAAGGATCAGCTGTTTTAGCCATTTCCGCTGGTGCCCGTCGCTGAATTGAGTCGATGATCGGGAAGAAGCGAACGGCGGCTTGACTTTTCCTGATTCGACATCGAACGGCGCCGTTTAGAGCTTAAAGCGCCGCGTCATCATCCGCTACAAATCGTTGACAGAGACAAATTAATTGATA
>CAZHVC010000257.1:0-3531 GCA_964535765.1 uncultured Ignavibacteria bacterium
TCAAATGGCTGTGCAGCTCTGGAGAAAAGGTGCGCTTGAAAAGTAAGGCTGCTTTCAGTGAAACCCCGACTTCCAGGGACGAATCGTCTGGTCAACGGCCGGCAATGATCAGCTTCCTCGATTCAGATGCCACCTCTGCCGAAAAGCAGACTGTCGGGGGCGATAGTCGATGATTATCGGTTATGATATGCGTTTCATAAGCGGCACGAACTCGGGCGTCGGCCTCTATACCATCAATCTCATTCGGTCGATTCTCAAAAGCAAAGCGGACATCGTCATAAAAATGCTTTATGGTCGATTCAACAAGAAAAACGGCTATGTAGTCCACTGGGATGACCGCCGAACCGGTGATTATTTTATCGATCTGCCCAATAGGTTGATAAGCGGATTATGGGCTTTCGCCGGCTGGCCGCCGGTGGATTACTTCATCGGAGAAATCGATATAATCCATTCGACGAATTACACCTTGATACCGGCAACCCGCGCCCGGAAAGTGATCACGATCCATGATTTGTCGTTTCTCATTTACCCCGAATTCGCCAATAAGGGCGCTCGGATTCATTTCGCCAGAAAAATCGGCGATTATTGCGCCCGGGCCGACCAGATCTGGGCCGATTCGCTGAACACCAAAAAGGATATCGTCGATATGCTGGCGGTTCAACCTGAAAAAATCGAGATCGTTTATCCGATAATATCCGATTATTATCAGCCAGTCGACCACGACGACCGGCTGAAATGCAGCCTGAATTCGCTTGGGCTCGATCGTCCGTATATCTTGTTTGTGGGCAACCTCGAACCGCGCAAGAATCTGGTTCGTCTTATCGAGGCTTACGAAAGGTCGGGAATAGCCGATGATTACGCGCTGGTGATCGTCGGCGCCCCGGGCTGGTCGAACCGGACGATTCACCAGCGAATCGACGGATCGCCGATCCGGAAACATATAGTCAAGCTTGGCTATCTGCGCGATAATGATCTGGTCGCCGTTTACAATGGCGCCCGTTATCTCATATATCCATCGTTGTATGAGGGATTCGGCATGCCGCCGCTCGAGTCGATAAAATGCGGCACTCCGGTGATTGCCGGGAACAACTCTTCGCTTCCCGAGGTCGTCGGCGACGCCGGTCTGTTGGTCGATTCCTACGATGTCGAGGCTATTGCCGCGGCTCTGAAAAGCCTTGCCTATGACGATTCGCTCTGGCGGCGGCTTCAGGGGAATTGCCGGGCTCAAGCCGCCAGATACGACGGCAATCGGATAGTCGCCGAGGCGCTGGCCGCATACGGCAAACTGATTCAGGATAAAATATGAGGGTGGCTTTGGTTCATGACTGGCTTAACGGTATGCGGGGAGGTGAAAAGGTCCTGCAGGAGATCGCCGGCATTTTCCCTGAATCCAGGATTTATACCTTGTTCAGCGATCCGGAACATATATCCGCCGAGCTCAAGCGGCATGAGATAAAGACCTCGTTCATTCAGCATCTTCCCCTGCGCCGGAAATATTATCGCCATTACCTGCCGCTGTTCCCGATGGCTATCGAGCGGTTCGATTTCAGCAATTTCGATCTTGTCGTTTCCAGTTCGCACTGCGTGGCTAAAAGCGCCAGAACCGGCAAGAACACGCTTCACGTCTGTTATTGTTATTCGCCGATGAGATATATCTGGGATCGTTTCGATGACTATTTCCCGAAAGATTCGATCAACCCCCTACGCTACCGATTTATCAAGTATATTTGCCGGCGATTGCGCCGCTGGGATGTGGCGACCTCCCGCAGAGCCGATCTGTTTATCGCCGATTCCGAATACGTGGCGGCGCGGATCAAGAATTATTACGGGCGTGCTTCCGCCGTCATTTATCCGCCGGTCGATACCGATTTTTTTACGCCGACGCAGCGGCCGACGGAAGATTATTATCTTGTCGTCAGCGCCCTCGTGCCGTATAAACGCGTCGATCTGGCCGTCAAAGCCTTTGCCAACCTTAAACGAAAACTGGTAGTCGTCGGCGACGGACCGATGCTCGGGGAACTTGCCAGCATGGCCGGGCGGAATGTCAGTTTCACCGGCTGGATCGATAACGACGAGCTGCGGGAGTATTACCGCAATTGCCGCGCCTTGATTTTTCCCGGCGTCGAGGATTTCGGCATCGTCCCGGTCGAGGCTCAGGCTTGCGGGCGGCCGGTGATCGCCTATGCCGATGGAGGAGCCCTCGAGACGGTAATCGGCCAGAGTGAAACAGCCGCGTTTCCCGAGGCGCCATCGGCCACCGGTGTTTTTTTCAAGTCGCAAGAGCCGGAGGAATTGCTCGGAGCGATAGAGAGGTTCGAGAAGATGACATTCGATTGTCTGCGGATAAGAAATAATGCGCTGCGCTTCGCTCGGGCGACGTTTCTGGAAAAATTCAAAGGGTTCTTGACGGATGCGGTCGGCATTTTCCGCAGCGAGGGGAAATTCGAACTTGAGGCCCGCCTTTTGAGATGACCGGACAGGCACGATACTTTTTGCCGCTGATTTATATCACTGCCGATTTGGTTGGTACACTGATCGGTTTTTATCTGGCGTTCCGGATACGTTTTTTCTCGATCGCCACCAGAATTTTCCCGGTGACCAGGGGGATCCCGGAGATTCAGCCTTATTTTCAGGCGATTGTCTATGTAGCATTGATCTGGCTGATGATTTTCGGCTTGCTCGGGCATTACCGCAAGCGCAGCCCGTCTTCGTTCGACCGGTTTTATGAAACAGCCAGAGGCGTGACTATCGGTACCCTGATCATTTTGGCGACGACGTTTTTTTATCGCGGCGAAAGTTTTTCCCGGCTGGTGATGGCTTACGGCTGGATGATCTCCCTGATCGTCATCTTCTTGCTGCGCGAATTATGCTACCGGCTGGAGCTTGCTTTATTGCGCTCCGGCCTGGGGATGAAGCGCGCCGTCATTGTCGGCGATGACCGATTGGGTAGATTCCTCGGCCAAAAGTTAAGGGCTCAGCCCGCCTGGGGAATCGAGCCAATAGGAATCGTAGGGCTTGGTGAGAATGACGCCAGGCTCGATACGGCGGCCGAGTCGGATTCAGGCGAGCCGCTGCCGAGGCTGGGGAATATAAACGATCTCGGTGGGCTGATTGAAAGGCGCCGAATCGACATGCTTATCTTTTCGATCCCACCCGAGCAGAACCGCCTGGTCGAGCGATTGATTCTTGAAATGGACAATCTGAATATGGAATATATGATGATTCCCGGAACGCTTGGCCTGATAACAAGTAGGGCGGAAACGTTCCAGGTTGAGGGAATACCGCTTATCCGTTGGGGCAGGACACCGCTTGAGGGATATTCCCGGGTGCTTAAACGGATTCTCGATATCACCGGATCGCTGATCGGCTTGATTCTTTTTCTGCCGCTTCTGCTTCTTTTGGCGCCGCTTATCAAGCTTGATTCGCGAGGGCCGGTGTTCTACCGACAGAGGCGGCTGGGGCGTGACGGCCGCGAATTCTGGATATTGAAGCTTCGCACCATGAAACATAAGCCCGATGCGCCGCCGGCCT
>CAZHVC010000258.1:0-3517 GCA_964535765.1 uncultured Ignavibacteria bacterium
GCTGATTGTTTCCGGCTTGCTGTTGTTTTTCGGCGGCTTTTTGGGTGAATTGATCGTTTCCGTACGGGAAGAGATTCGGCGAACCAAGGAAACCAGGAATTCCTGACGAATTCGACGGGCTGTTCGATTGGGCGACGTGCTATTCACGGGGGGGGGTGACCTGACGGCCGCCGGAACCAAAAAGGAGAATCCAAAACCGCCGGTCTTGCTGTCGGGTGCCGGGAGATTTTACCGGCGGTGCGGCTATGAGCGATAACGCCTTGATTGATTTTTCGGTGTTGATTGTCACCTATAACAACGAAAACAGCATCGAGACATGTTTACAATCGATCATTCGGAACGATCTGAAACCGCGCGAAATTCTCGTGCTGGACAACGCCTCGACCGATTCCACGATCGCCAAAATCGGCGGCTTCAGAGAAATTCGACTCGTCAAATCCGCTAAAAATATCGGTTTCGCCGCCGGAATAAATAAGCTGGCCGGACTGGCCGCAGGCGAATATCTGTTCATGTTGAATCCCGATTGCGAGCTGCCGCCGAACTCATTTTCGTATCTTCAGGAATTTTGTCTGACGCACCCGGGGGTGGTGGCTCCGGGTCTGATTTATCCGGATGGATCGATTCAATTGTCAGCGAGACGATTCCCGGATCACAAAAATCTGCTGTTTTCCAGAAAGTCGCCGCTGTCGATTCTCGGCTTTTCCGATTTGTCTTCGGCCGGATATCTGGATCTCCGTACGGCGGCAAAAGTTCCGGCGGTTGCCGCCACCGCTTTGCTTGTTTCCCGGCGGCTATTCGACGATCTCGGTGGATTCGATGAGCGGTTTTTTCTTTATTTCGAGGATATGGATTTCTGCAGACGATTGAATGCGGCGGGGATCGATATCTGGTATGTGCCGGAGCTACGGGTGAAACATTCGCTTGGGGCAAGCTCGGGCTGGCTGGATTTCCGGGCCTTGCTGCATCATCACCGTTCAGCTCATCTTTATTTTGCGAAACATTACCCGGAAAGAATCTTTGCCAATCTGGCCCTGGGTTTGTTGCTGTTCTGCGGCTTTCTGATTACGGCCGTAATTAAAACGATTAAAGCGGTTCGTGGCAGATGATAGAGATTCCGGCGTATCTGATAATCGCCGCGGTAAGCGGCTACCTCTGCTATCTTTTCACCCCAATCGTCATTTCCTATTGTGTCAGGAGGAATCTATACGATGAGCCCGGGCCGCGCAAAATCCATACTCGCCGGGTCCCCCGTCTCGGTGGAGCCGCGATCTATTTAGCCTATTTTCTCGGTTTGATTCCGGGATTGTTGCTTCTGCCGGAAATTTGGAAAAACAACACCAGGGCCATCATCGGCATATTGATCGGGGGGACGATTATTTTTATAGTGGGGATCTATGATGACCTAAAAGAAGTCAAGCCGCTGACCAAATTGATTTGGGAGATTATCGCTTGTTCGATCGTGATCTGGTTCGGAGTAAGGCTCGAAATCCTGAATATTCCGTTTTACAAAGTCGTCGAGCTTGGATTCTGGGGCTTTCCGGTAAGCCTGATATGGCTTGTGGCGATCACCAATACGATAAATCTGATCGACGGCCTCGACGGCCTGGCGGCCGGCGTCAGCCTGATTTCAGGTGTGAGTTTTCTCGTATTGAGCATAATAATGGACCTGCCGTTGCCCTCGTTTTTGGCGGGAGGGGTGATCGGGACGTCGCTGGCTTTTCTGAAATACAATCGTTTTCCGGCGGCGATTTTCATGGGGGATTCGGGGTCGTTGTTTCTGGGTTTTGTTTTCGGCGTGGTATCGTTGTTCTGGCCGAAAAGTTATGCGACCGTGGTGATGTTCATTCCGATAGTGGCATTGGGCGTGCCGATAATCGAAATCGTCGCCACTTTTTTCAGGCGTCTTTTTACGGGAAAAAAAATATATATGGCGGATCGGCACCATATTTTTCATATCTTGCTTGATTTTGGTCTCGATCACAAAGTAATAGTATGGATATTTTATTTGGTCAGCCTGCAATTTGCGCTGGCCGCTTTCGCCATAGCCGGCGGCAGCCGTAATATTTTATTTGTATTGCAGGCGGGTTTCGTTATATTAATCGCTATCGTCGTTTCGGGGAGAATCAAACCCTGGAGGGCGAATAAAAAGTGAAAGAACAGGATTATCTTGATTTCGAAAAGCCGATCCTCGAACTTGATCGGAAGATCAAGGAGATGAAGGATCTGGCAACTTCAGAGAATCTGGAATTGTCCCGCGAAATCGAGCTTCTCGAACGCAAACGCAATCGTCTTCGCAGCGAAGTATTCTCCCGGCTTACCCGCTGGCAGCGGGTTCAGCTTGCCCGGCACCCGATGCGGCCCTACACCAACGACATGATCAGGCTGATATTCACCGATTATTTCGAATTGCATGGGGATCGCTGTTTCGCCGATGACCACGCCATGGTCGGCGGTTTCGCCAGACTGGATAAGTACCGAGTCATGGTCATCGGCCAGCAGAAGGGAAGGGATACGAAACAACGCCAGTACCGTAATTTCGGAATGTGTCACCCCGAAGGGTATCGCAAGGCGCTGCGGTTGATAAAACTCGCCGAGAAATTCGATCTGCCGGTAGTGATTTTTATCGATACCCCGGGCGCTTACCCGGGAATCGGCGCCGAGGAGAGGGGGCAGGCCGAGGCGATCGCCAGAAATATCCGCGATATGTCGGTTGTTCAGGTTCCCATTGTTTGCATCATCCTTGGTGAAGGCGCCTCCGGCGGTGCGCTGGGAATCGGAGTCGGCGATCGCGTTTTTATGCTGGAGAATTCCTGGTATTCGGTTATATCTCCGGAGGGATGCGCAGCTATCCTCTGGAAAGCCGAAGAGAACACCGATCCGGCCAAACTCGAGGCGCGGCGAAAGCAGGCCGCCGAGGCCTTGAAATTGACTGCGGCCGACTGTGCTTCATTCAACATAATAGACCGGGTGATACCAGAGCCCCCCGGCGGTGCCCATCTGGATCACGAGGAAACGGCCCGGATTATCAAGGATGTGCTGGTCGAGACGCTCGACGAACTGACGCTCCTGCCGCCCAATATCCTCTGCGACAAAAGACTTGAGAAATACCGGACAATTGGTGTATATAACGAATAAAACGAGTAGGTGGAAATGCTTAACCCCAGACTGCTTGAAATTCTGGCTTGCCCCAAATGCAAAGGGGATTTGACTTATGACGACAAGAATAACGCTTTACTGTGCCCGGCATGCCGCCTGAAATTCAGAATCGAAGACGGCGATATACCGGTTATGTTGATTGACGAGGCCGAAAAATATTGAGGAGGTAGCGTGATAAAGCTGTCCCGTTTCATCGATGACAAATTGATTTCGTTCGATCTGAAAGGTTCAAAAAAAGAAGAGATCATCGCTGAGCTCGTTGATCTGGCCAGCAATTCCGAACTCGTGAAAAACAAAGACGAGCTTCTCAAGGCGGTATTGGAAAGGGAAAAGTTGGTGACCACCGGCGTCGGCTATAATG
>CAZHVC010000259.1:0-3512 GCA_964535765.1 uncultured Ignavibacteria bacterium
GGCCTAGATGCAGTTCGACGTCGTCGTTGGCAAGCTCGACACCGAATATTTTGAGAGTATCTTTCAGGACGGAAACGGTTGCTTGAAGCTCAGCCCGGCTTATCGGTTGTTCTTCGGCCGGCGGATCGTTCAGCAGCTCAATCCCCGGAAATCGATAACCGGCAGAGGTGATTTCCGGCTTTTCAATGATCGTCTTTTTTTTGCGTTTCCGGACGTTTTCACCGGCAATCGACAATTCTTCGACCGGTTCCGCCGCCGGCGGGGCAACTTCAACATCCTGATTCGGCAGGGAGACGGATTCGGGCTTTTTAAGCCGCAGCAGTCTTTTCCAGAACGGTGCTTCCGGGATATCCTTGTCGGATTGGCTCGCCGTCTGCGGCTCGGCTGTGTGTATCCCTTTTTTCTTGCCGAATCGGATCGCTTTTATTTTATCGATTAGTGAAAGCAACGTTTCGCCGATCCTGCCGAACAGCGACGGCAAAACGAGACTGAGAGAAATCAGCAGCAGGGAGAGCACAAGCGTATATGAACCCACAGAGCCGATAAGGCTTTTCAGCAACCTCGCAATATGGTGACCAAGCGCGCCGGCCAGCCCCGGTCGTTCCGCCGAGAACACCCTTCCCGACGAAAACAAGGATACAAAAAGACCGAATAAAAACAGGATACCCGCCGCGTAAGCGAACCGTTGCATGTACGGCCGGATTTCTTTGTCGAGAGTCAAAAGCCACCCATATAGCAATAGGGCAAACGGAACCAGCAGGCTTAAATAGCCAAGGGCGCCCAGCAACGCGTAGGCGATCAGCACTCCGACTATACCTCCTTTATTTTGCAGCGGTGTGCTGAACAGTTTGCCGGGAGTCCCGCCGGCGAAGGCATCCCTGAGGATTTTGGTGTCATTGGCCGGACTGTGGGTGACTATACTGATGAAAACCAGAATGGCGCACAAACAGATTAATAAGCCGAGAATTCGGCCGTTTCTCTCGGAGCCTGATTGTCTGTTTCGAGCCATATTTAGATTCTATCAAGCTGGCGACAAGGTGTCAACAGCATTTGCTTCCTATATGTAAGCACCTTTGGATCTACCGATTCTCCCGCAAAAACCGGTCTTGATTAAATTAATACATTCCGTATTAAAATGGCCGACGACTATCGCCACGGCTGGATCCGGCCATAATCCAAGCATGATCCGATTCGTCGATAACGGCAGGCAACATCCCGATAATTCAATATCGCCGGCCGCCGCCAGCAGGCGCAATATCTCAATTGCCTTCGATCAGCTTGATCATGATCGCTTTCTGAACGTGCAGGCGATTCTCGGCCTCATCGAATACCACCGAATGCGGCCCGTCGATTACTTCGTCGGTGATTTCCTGGCCGCGGTTGGCGGGAAGACAATGCATCACGATCACCGCCGGATCGGCATGTTTGAGCAATCTTGCATTTACCTGGAAATCGGCCAGCAAACGAGCCTTTTCCTCCTGCAAATGCTTTTGTCCCATCGACGCCCAGACGTCGGTATAGACCACATCGGCATTATCCACGGCTTTCAGCGGATCGTCGGTGATGGTTATCACCGATTTACCCGCCTTCCTGGCCCGGTCAAGTATCTCCGCGTCGGGCGGCGTATTCTTGTTGGTGCCGATTCGCAAATCAAGAGGTAAACGCGTAGCCGCCTCAAGCCAACTGTTGGCAACATTGTTGCCGTCGCCGAGATAAGCGATTTTTATTTTATCGATCCTCCCTTTATGTTCCAGAATCGTCTGCAGATCGGCCATTATCTGACAGGGATGCGACAGATCGGTCAAACCGTTGATGACCGGGATAGTCGCATATCGCGCCAGTTCCTCCACCGATTTATGCGAGAAAGTTCTGATCATTATCATGCCCAGATAGCGCGAAAGCACGCGCGCGGCATCCGGAATCGATTCGCGCACGCCGAGCTCGATCTCTTTTTCGGTGATATAAAGTGAGTAGCCGCCAAGCTCCCAGATACCGACCTCAAACGAAATTCTGGTGCGCAACGATGGTTTGTGAAAAATACACCCGACGGTTTTTCCATCGAGCACTGTCGATCTCTGTCTGGTTTTCTTGATCCTGATTGCCAGTTCCAGGGTGTCGCGAATTTCCTTTTCCGAAAAATCGGTTACGGCCAAAAAATCACGTTTCATCTATTCCTCCGTGAAACGGCGAATTCAATTTTTATCATATTACGTGGAATATACGCCGGGGGATGCAATAAATCAAGAACCGGCGGCGGCAGGCCTGAGGCGGTTTTATCGAAAATTCCGGCATTCGCAAGAACAGGATACCGCAGATATCCCTTGAATATGGAAATTGAATAAATTATAAGCTACTCCATGGAATCGATGGTAGCGATAAGCAACCGCCGATTGATCGAGGTCGTCTTTTTGGCAATCTGCCTGCTTTCAATAAATTACGGCATCCAGGCGGCAGACGACCGGCCGTTGGAACTTATCCATGCCGACAAATTGATCTCCTCGGGCGGTGACAACGAAAGCCTCACTCATCTGATCGGAAACGTCCACCTTCGCCATGGAAATGTCGAATTGCGCTCGGATAGGGCATCCTGGAGCCGGCAGACCGACGTGGCGGCTTTCAGCGGCGGGGTTTCCATGATCGAATCGTCTCGTTCCCTTTTCTGCAATCACTTGACTTACTATCGCGCCACCGGCTCGGCACTGGCGGTCGGCGGCGTGATTCTCAGGGATTCTATCGAACTGGCGACGTTGACCGCCAACAAGGTGGATTACAATCGAAGCGGCGGACGAATGATCGCTACGGGAGGGCCGATTTTGAAGTTGGGATCGCCCGACGATACGGCCAGGATTATGGTGTCGGCCGACACTATAATCTACGATATTTCCGCAAAAGTCGGATTCGCCAGGCAAAACGTGGTCATTACCCGCGGCAGCCTGAAAGCCACCTGCGAGGCGGCCTCATTCCGCGATAAAGGCGCCGAGATAACGCTTGAAGGCAACCCGCATGCTATCCACAAGGACGGCACGATTGATGGCGACCGGATCAAGATTCTTTCGACCGACCGAGCGCTTTCCGGGATGGTGGTCGACGGCAATGCCGTCTCGCATTACAGCGGCACGGACGATTCGCAGTTGCAGCAAGCCGAGGCTACCCTCAACGGTAAGCAGTTGGAGCTGTTTTTTGAAAACGAGCGAGCAGTAAAAGCGGTCATGAGACGCAACGCCTCGAGTGTTTACGTACCGGCGCCATCGGACAGTTTCGCCCGCGGGACGAACTACGCAAGCGGCGATTCGATCACCTTGTTTTTCGGCGATTCCCGTATAAACAGGGTTTTGATAATCGGCGGAGCGCAGGGAAAATATATAGAGCAGAAAAGCGGCGATGACAGGTCGATCAGGCCGGAGACGACTCATTATGAAGGCCAGCAGATAGATTATCTTATCGAGGACGGCAAAATCGTCATGTCGGGAGAATCATCGCTCAAATACCAACAGCTTAAACTTGAATCGGCC
>CAZHVC010000260.1:0-3507 GCA_964535765.1 uncultured Ignavibacteria bacterium
GTTTTCGGTAGGATGGATCGAGGCGGTGACGTTGTTGATTCCGGCGGCGGCCAAACCATTATTGATAGCCGTGATCACGTCCCCGACCGTTGCCGCCGCGGAGACATCGATCGTCGCCGAAAGCAACCCATCGGACGTCCTAATAACGAAAGTCCCGGGGTTTTGTGAAATCCCCCTTCCACCGTTTAGCATCGAAACCGGCGTTCCGAGCGTTATTTGATGAGGTGAGGTATCGACCAGTTGCAGGCTGTTGCCGTTGTCCGAGATCGAGGCGGTCAAATTGAATATACCGGCGCCGTTAATCGCGTCCAGAACATGTTGAATGTTCACGGCCGCCGATACGTCGATCGAGTAACTACCGTTCAGAGTATTGATAATGAAGCGGCCGTTCCCCATGTCGATTCCCTGGCCGCTGTTCAACTCGCTCAGCCACATGTTCGGTTGGATACCCGGATTCAGATCGAATTCTTCCCCCAGCGTCAGAACCGGTTTGGTTATGAAATCCCTGGCGAATGCATTGATTTTCAGATAAGAGCCGTTTTCGATCTCCATCATTATATCCCGGTAATCACCCTGGTAAATGATGCCGGCGGCAGTGGCCAATATCGGAGGCACGTTGGTTTTTGATCCGGCGAAAATGTAACGGTTCCTATACTGGGTGTTGGCCGCATTAAGGATCTGATTGAACAACTCGCGGGCCTGAGTGGCGCCCGAGATTCTTGCATTCCGATCGTACGTGTCATTGCCAAGCTGGACGGCCAGGTCCTTGGCCTCGACTATGAAACCATTGATATCGTTCAGCGCCTGATCGCCGTATGTCAGCCATGATTTGGCATGAGATATGTTCAAGTAATATTGATTGACATCGGACAATCTCGACCGATAGCCGAGATCTTTGATAATTCCGAGCGGATCATCGGACGGGCGATTGATTCTTTTTCCAGAAGACGAGGCCGTCTGCAGTCTGAGGAGACGAGATGCCGAACTGGCGAGATTCATGGTGATTCGATCGGTTATGATTTTATTCGTTATTCGCATTGTTCAGCCCCGATTTCCCCGATTGTCCATCCGGCGGATTGCGTTTTCGCGGAGGGCCGCCTCGATCCAAATTCTTTGGCCGTCATCGCTTTCACCGCTAATTGCGTTTACCGCCTGTTTTCTTCGCTTTCAGTATCTTCGCCGCTTTTTGGAGATCATCCTGAGCAACGGCTAAAGCCAGCAGATTCTCCTGCTTGATTTTATTGAATATCTCCTCGCGGTGAACCGAAACGTTATCCGGCGCCAGTATTCCCAGCTTCACCTGTTTGCCGGCAATTCCCAGCACGGTTATTTTGATATTTTCGGCAATCGTTATTGATTCACCCAACTTCCTTGTCAGGATCAGCACCGCCATCTCCGCCTTTTAATCGCCGTTTTAACGCCCAACGATACCCATGTTATTTATCACCGTATCCAGCGCCGCATCCATTGTTGTGATTACTCTTGCCGCCGCCTCATAAGCATGCTGGTAGCGAATCATATTGGTCATTTCCTCATCGAGCGAAACTCCCATCAGCGCCTGCCGATTTTCCTCGATATGGGCGACCAGCGATTCCTGATTTTCCAGCATATTCTGGGCTTCGCGGCTACGAACCCCCACTATACCCACCACGGAGTTATAGAAATCGCCAATACTCGTCGTCCCACCGCGCATGGTCGATTGCGAGCGCAGCGCGGCGATGGCCAAGGCATTGGCGTTATCGCCAATCGCGCCGTTGCCCGAGGCGGCGATCGTCGCGGTGTCCTCGATAATATTATCGGCAAGTTTTATATCATCAGCACCGGTGGTTGACGGGTCGAAGAAATCCCTGCCGGAAACGCCGTCGATGCCATATCCGCGACGGTGAATTTCGTTGACGCTCTGCGCGAGCGAAACGGCGATCTCATCGAGTTCCGCCAATCTTTCGGCTATGATGTCATCCCGTAGCTCCATCAAGCCGGAAAGCTCGCCTCTGGTGATTTCCGGCTTGACCTGCGAGTCTTTGAATCGTAGTTCATGAATTACGTCATGGCCTTCCCCGACCACCGCCGCCTCAAGCTCCGAAACCTCGGTACGATCGACCAAAGCCATCGAACCAATCATCACGGTATAGGAACCAGAGGGCTGTTCGATAACCTGGACGTTGACATAATTCGACAATTCGTCGACCAGGTAATTTCGCCGGTCGCGCAGATCATTGGCACGGTGCCCGGTTAATTCGGTGGTCATGATCGCTTCGTTCAGCGATGCCAGCTGGCGTCCGATATTATTGATATCCTCGATTCTTTTATGAATATCATCATCGATGGCCGTTCTGAATTCCCTCAATTGCTTGGAATAATGCTGCAGCGAATTGATCAGACGGCCCGCTTGCTCTCTAACCTCCACCCTTGCCGCCTGCTCGTCGGGATTGGCGGCCAGATCCTGCCATGAGCTCCAGAATTTGTCCAGCACGGCGCCGAAACCGGTATCCGACGGTTCCATATAGACGGTTTCGATCTGCCCCCAACCTTGAGACAGCGATCGCCAGCGTCCGAGATTCTGGCTCTCCTGCCGATATTGCTTATCGAGAAATATCGATCGAAGCTGCCTGACCGAAACCACCTCCACGCCCGTACCGAAAATGCCGTTGGCGGCGCTGAACGGCTGGGTCGATGTCATGACCGACTGTTGCCTGGTAAATCCCGGCGTATTCACGTTGGAAATGTTATGACCGGTAAGGTTGAGTGAGTACTGTTGGGCAAGCAAGGCCCGCTTGCCAATCTCGAATCCTACATTGATCCCGTACATTTCTTTACCTATGCCGATCTATCGACGACGACGCCCTCGCCGTTTCGCGTGTTTGCCGGATTTCTCGAATAAATGGGCGCCGGCCTTCCGGCTATGAGGCGCATCGATTCGGCGATCAGATTCCGCGATCTGTCGATCAAGAATCGATTCCTGCGGCTTTTCTGTTCGACACGTTTATGAACATCCAGAATTGAATTCCGCAAATCGTGTAATCTGTCTTGCGAAAGCGAATCGAGCTTTTCGATAATGCCGCTCAAATTCGGCCGATCGGCCTCAATATTCAGCCTCGAAGCCATCTCTTTGACGATTTCCTGTCGGCGGAATTCGAAGCGATCCGCCTGATTGGATAAACCCTCGATCTCGGAATTCACTTTGGCCAAGGTTTCGATATCGCTTTTCACCAGGCAACGATGCTGTTCATCGAGCAGGCTGAGAAACTTATCGAGAATCTCCAGTTCGCTGCTCAGGATCTCGGCCAGATTTTTCGTAGGGTCGTCCATCGTTAAAGATTATCGGGAATTGTTCGAATTAAATAACCTCGAAAAGCGATCGATGACGGCCGCCACATAGTTACGCGTCTGCTCATAGGGCGGGATGCCGCCGTATTTTTCGACCTCTCCGGGTCCGGCATTATAAGCAGCCAGAGCCTTTTTGATATCGCCGCCGAACCTCTTCAGCATCAGCGAAAGGTATTTCAC
>CAZHVC010000261.1:0-3491 GCA_964535765.1 uncultured Ignavibacteria bacterium
CGATGATCGCGATGCTCTAAAGGGTGATCGGCGAAAGTCCGCCTGCCGACTTCATCAGCTCCGATCTCGAATGGTATTTTGTGTTGAATCGGGATGGGCGGCCAGTCCATTCGGGAGGCCGGCTCGAGCAATCATCTTCGAACATCAATGATTTATTCAAAAAAATCCCCCAAATCGAATATCATCTGGATAACCCGGACAGGCCGGGGGGATTTTATCAGATTCCCAAATCTTTTTCAGCCGTTGCCGGAACGGTCTATATCGGGCCGCTGCCCGACCGCGAAAAATTCCTGATCGCCTGTTTCAACGGTGACCCGGCCGGCAGGCAGATATCAAAAACGCACTCCGGTTTATATTTCCTGTCGCTTATAGCACAGACAATCAGGGCGTTCCATGATGCCGACGACCTTGAAGATATCCTCAGGATCGTTTTGACCGGTGTCACCGCGGGCACCGGTCTTGGTTTCAACAGAGCATTCGTATTTCTCACTGAGGTCGTCGACGCCCGTCTTTGTCTGGTCGGCAAACACGCTATCGGTCCGGCGTCGCCCGAAGAAGCCGGGCAGATATGGGGAAAACTCTCGAGCGGCGAAATCACCCTCGAACAAATGTTCAATGATCTGTTGCAGGAAAAGAATAACGGAGATTCGCCGCTGAATCGGCTGATAAGCGGCCTCGTCATAAGTCTTGACGGCCATGATAACATATTCGCCCGGGCTGCCCGGGAGAAGAAATCGATGTTGATAGATGAAACCGTCCTGGGCGACCCGGATTATCGGGAATTCCGTGAACGCCTCGGTTCGGGTCCGATGGCGTTCGTGCCGCTGGTCGGGAAAGAGTCCTTGCAGGGAGTCATCATAGCCGACAATCATATAACCAAAAAACCTATCGCCAAGACCGATCTTCAATTGCTCGATATTTTCGCCCGCTATGCCAGCGATTCGATCGAAAAATTCAGGCTTTATGAGAGTCTCGAAGGCAAAATCAGAGACCTTGAAATGGCCAATCGGACGATCGTGTTGAGCCGCGAAAACCTGCTTAAAGCGGAGAGACTTTCGGTGCTGGCGGAGATGGCCGGACAGGTGGCTCATGAAATCCGCAATCCTCTGACCGTGATCGGCGGTTTCGCCAAATCGATGATCCGAAAAATGCCCGGAACCCATGAAAATTACGAGAATCTGAACATAATCGTCGAACAGGTCGGCAGAATCGAGGTCGCCCTGAACAGGTTCACCAGCCTGGTCAATTATCAGTCGAAGAACGATCAATACTGCGAGCTGGAGAATCTGATAGAATCCTCGATTCATCTGCGCGCCGGCGATGCGGCCGGACGCCGATTCGAACTTATCAAAAATGAGCCGATAATGATTTTGACGGACCCCGATTTGTTTCGGCAGGCGATATTTCTGATTTTGCAGCAGGCGGGCGCCATAAGCGAGAACAGGGGCAAAATTGCGATAAGGTTGGAAAAAAGCGAAGGAAGGGCGATAGTGAGAATAGAGTCGGAATACGATGCCGGCACTTTCGCCGAACGGCTATATAGGAGCTTTTCTTCGGCGCAAAGCCTTGAGACAACCAGGCGCCTGGCCGTCGCTCTCGAAATATTGAAATATTACCAGGGAAATATCGGTCTTGAAATAAGCCGCTCGAATATTCCCCAATTTTATATAGAGATTCCCTGTCGCGAGGAGGTAGGATGAAAACAATCATGATTGTTGATGACGAACCGGCGATACGCAAACTGTATCAACGGGAATTTGCGGAAGAAGGTTACGAAGTGCTGCTGGCGGCCTCGGCAGAAGAAGCGCTGCAAAAGATAAAGGATAAAAACAACCTCGATCTGGTCATTCTGGATATTAAGATGGATGGCATGGACGGCCTCGAATTGCTCGACGAGCTGAGGTCGCAGTTCCGCGGTCTGCCGGTGATTCTCAATTCCGCCTACTCCACCTATAAAAATGATTTTACGTCCTGGCTGGCCGATGCCTACCTCGTCAAATCGGCGGATTTGACCGAGCTTCGCGAAAAAGTGCAGGAATTGCTGGCGGTTTGAAATGAACGGCGACCAAGAGCAGTTGATAAAAACGGTGGAAACCGTTTCCGAAAAAATCCAGATTCTTGCCCTTAATATTGCTGTGGCCGCCGCCAAAATGTCCTATCGTCAGCAATTGACCGGAGAAGTCAATTCGAAGTTGAGTCATCTGGTACACCAGGCGACGACGGCGGTCAAAAATATGAACCAGCTATTGAATGCCGCCAGAGCCGATCTGAACCCCGGTAAATTGCGTGAGCCTGTTACCGATGAGACCAAGATAGGGGCGGATCATGCCAGAAATATAGAGAGCGCGTTGATGTCCATAATCGACGACAGCCAGAAAATTATGGAGATGCTGGCCAGAGTAAAACAACGATGACGGATGCGCCTCCAATGAAGAAAAATATCCTGATAGTCGATGACGAACAGGACGTTCTCGAGGTGATGACCGAGATTATCCATTCGCTCGGCTTTGTTCCTCACTGCGCCAAAAGAGCCGACGAGGCTATCGCCAAATTCAATTCCCGTAAATTCGACCTGGTGATAACGGATCTGATTATGCCGGATATGAGCGGAATTGAACTTGCCAGTAGTCTGTCCAACCGAGGTAAATCGATACCTATAATAATCACCGCCGGAGTCGATCTGAGGGAAACAGGAATCGATTTCTCCCGCTTCGGCATAGATGATTTCGTCAAGAAACCGTTCAAAATCGACGAGGTCGAGACCAAGATCAAGACATTGCTGAAGTTGAAATCAATCCAAAGGTCGCCGGCAAAAAAGGCAAAGCGGCTTAACTCCTTGACCGGCAGGCAATAATTGGGCCAAAAGGCGGCCTCATTCGTTTCATATCGGCAAAAACAATTTAATATATCCTAAAATTCTACGATAATACCGTTAGGGCATGGATGCCGGGCAGGAACGTCATCAAAAGACGAATCCTGCCGAAAGATATGTAATGATGGCAAAATCTCACCCCGGAGAATTGAAATGAAGGAAAATGTTCGCATTCTTGTTGTGGATGATGAGGCGATAATGCGTAATCTGCTCCTGAAAATCCTTGAGCAAGAAGGTTATCAGGTGGTACTGGCCGGTTCTTACAAAGAAGCGATAGAAAGGCTTACCGCCGAACCCTTTGACTTGGTGCTGTCGGACGTGAAAATGCCGGAAAACAATGGTTTTGAATTGCTCAAAAGAATAAAAAACGATTGGCCTCAGACAGCCGTGATAATGATGACCGGATACGGCGACGCCTATACCGTAAAGGAAGCGCTGATGCTTGGCGCCGATGAATATATCACCAAGCCGTTCAAGAGCCATGAGATATCGCTGATAGTGGAAAGAGCGTACTGGCGAATGCTGGCCGCCCGGGACAAACGGCAGGCGTTCAGCCGAACTTGAAAACGTGATAGCCATGATGCAGGCAACTCAACAAAAACCGGGCAGCAAGACCATA
>CAZHVC010000262.1:0-3489 GCA_964535765.1 uncultured Ignavibacteria bacterium
GCATCGCCGGAGTCGCCGAGTAATTTCAGCGTCTCCATCGCCTGAACCTGGTCCGAGTTGGCCAGCGCCCGGAAAAGTTTCGCCGCCTGATGCAGCCCCG
This sequence comes from uncultured Ignavibacteria bacterium, assembly GCA_964535765.1. GTDB lineage: Bacteria > Zixibacteria > MSB-5A5 > UBA10806 > 4484-95 > JBBIRK01. The sequence continues at coordinate 101 of CAZHVC010000262.1, forward strand.
CCGTTTCGGCCTTATTGGAGGCAACTATCAGTTCCACGGCTGATTTCGAGCGCATGTCCAATGTCTTTTTCAAGTTATCGTTCGATTGCAATTGTTTCTCCCTCCTTGGCGAATCAATTAATTCGATAGCTATGAATCCAGGAACCGACCGTCTTGAAATAAAACAAAACTGTTATCAACCAACCCCCATAAGACATCCGGATCGATCAAATGGCCGGGATCATCTGCAGTCGGTTATTTCAACTTACGAAAAGTTCAATTAATCATTATCGATCGTTATGTCAAGCATGAAACCGGATACTTCTGGGTACAAGCCCGACTTGCCGGACCAAAGGGGAAGTCAATGCAAAATCGAATCACCGCGAAAAGCGGTTCACGGCAGATGGTCCCGGGCCAGACCGATTTCCGATAGCTGGACTGAAGACGATCGTTTTCATTCAATTCATTTCAAATCAGGCTGCGGTATCATGCCGATTCGCCCCGGCGGCGGAAGTAAGGGCGGCAGAAAATGACAATAAGCCAGCGCTACTCCTCCCTTGAAATACCCCACGAGACGGGTGATATCCGAACCTCGAAACGAGCAATCGCCGTTGACATCACCGGCGATATAGATATAGGCGTGCGTCGAGTCGAGATAACAGCTGTCAGCCGGCGGAGGACCGAGCGACTTGAAATAGCGCACCCCGAAAGTCACGTCGCTGCCGAGGACGTTGCCGTCGCCGTTGATATCACCGAGAACATAGGAACAGGCCGAACCGGATACGACCAATTCGACCAATATAACCAACATGGGATGAACGGGGTCGTTCGTGTTCATAACGATCCTGCCGCTGTATTCGCCCATCGGCCGGTTCGTTGCCGAAAGATGAACAGTCGCCAAAACCGAATCGTAAGGCTGGACCGTGTCGGAACCGGGCGAAATCGAAAGCCAACCACCCTCAAGGAGCACTGCCGGCAAATCCGGGAAAATCGTCATTCCGGCAGGAACGCCGGCCATAGCCTTCGGCGGATCCGGCCGCCGGAAAAACATCGTATCGGCGGTCAGGTCGACTATCAGCAAGCCGCCGCCGCTGTTCTTGATTTTGAGCGGAATGGCGTTTGATTGTCCAGTCGCCAGCGTATCCCAGATATTGGCGGGAGTCACGCTTACCAGAGGAGCAGGGATTATCACGTTTACCGGTATGCTGCCGGTCAGGTGTTGAGGATCGTTGCTGGTGTAATTTATCGCCGCCTGATAAGCGCCCGGTGTCAGAGCGGAGGCGTTTATCGTGATCTGAATTTGGGTACTGTCGGATGGTTCGACAGCCATCTGTCCGCCCGGACATGACAGCCAACTTTGCGACGGCGTGAAGGCGATTTGAAGCTGTGCATTACCAAGATTGCGGATTTTCAGCTGGTGCTGCGCCTGCTCTCCCTGAATCAAGGTGTCCGAGATGTTTGCGGGGGTGACTACGAGCGCAGGAGCGGAAACGACGCCCTGAAAGTACCCCTTGATGGTGATATCATCGATGTTCCAACCGCAAAATTGCCAGGCGACATCGGTGCTTCCAAGACCAAATCTGATTCGAAAAGCGCCGTTGCTGTCGGCATAGGCGGAAACATCATAATGAATAAGATTCCATGATGTTTCATCGATCGTCGTCGATGAATTGGCGAAAATCTGAACCCAGGCCGTGCCGTCGTAAACCTGAATATAGGCATGGTCATAAACATCACGCTCGACACCGAGCCAGCGATAAAACTCTAATTCGACATCGGTATGACGGCTGCAATCGATTATCGGCGAAGTCACCCAGTAAGTCTGGCCGATATTGGCGTTGTAATCACCGCCGGAACCCGCAGTCAGGTCGTTGCCCAGCAGCCGATTATCCGTTCCCGGCGAATGGTCGGATGCTGGATCGGGGCCGCCATAGCTATCGGAGCCGGTACCGCCGGTGGCCGGGCCGATCGTCCATTCCGCCGCCCCGCCAAGGCCGGTCCAGCCGCGGTCGATGGAGAAATCATCGGCGTATATGGTCTCTTTATCCCCTATCACGATCGAAAATGTCAATGTATCGACGAAACCACGCGCCCCTGTCAAAACAGCCGATAACTGGATCTGTCTGCCCCGTGGGCAGGAAGATTCGATCGAAAGCGTAAATGGGTCGCCGCCGTTGCCGGCATTGCCGGAGCCCGGAATGTCGCCGATATAACCGGACGCATCTATGATATTGATATACGGATCATTTTCAAGCAACTGGGCGGAAACAGCGCCGGCCGCGGCGCTTCCGCCGTTGTTCACCGTAATTGACAGAGTCCCCGTTTCGCCCGGATCAAAGATGGTATTCCCGCCGGAATTGATCGAGCTGGAAACGAATGACAGGCTCGGCGCGTGGGCAATCATCAGGAAATCGGCGGTCCAATTGTCGAGGGCGCTGCCGCTGATATCAAGATGAAAAGAGACCGGATGATTGTCCGGAACGGCCGGCGAAACCACCACCGTGAAACCATCGGCCCTATAAGCGATTCCGGAATTGCCGGCTATCGAGCCGTAATATTCAGAAGCATCGAGCACATCGATATAAGGATCATTTGTCGAAAGCGTGGCGATCACGTTGCGGGCGGTATCAGGACCCACATTTTTAAGCCTTATCCCCAGACCGACCGTCTCTCCGTAATCGATCATCCCGTTGTTGTTGCCGGACATATCACCGACGGTGCAGGAATCGTAGATGACATAGGGACCGGTCGGCGCGATCACCAGAACGGTGTCGATATAGGGGAGTTTATTGAAGGCCGTCACGGTCAGCAGGACTCCCTGTCCTAAGGGCAAAGTGCCGGTTATCGGGATTATCGCCTGTCCGGCGGCGTCGGTGAAAGCTGAACCGAACAACGTTCCGTTGTGATATAGGGCACACTGGGCATTTTCCACGCCGGATACGGTCACCGGAAATTGACTGGCCGTAAAAAGCACACTTGAGCTGTTCGTCACCGCCATAGCGGCCGGGTTGTCGGTTCGCAAAAGAAGCGATGGGTCGCCGAAAATATGCCAGGTGTTGAACATATCGGCCCCACCAGACCCGTTTATGTCTATCATCCTGCACGAACCGTTATAACAGATTCCGCCGAACGTCGTTTTCACTTTGGCCATGAGCAGATCCACGGCCTCGTCCTGAGCATCCATGGGCGGATTCCAAGTTTGGTTGATCGAAGACATATAGGCCGCCATCGCCCCGATCGGATTGCCGCCGCTGCTGGCGCGCAGCCAGGATTCGCCGAAACAGGTCGCTCCGTCGAAATCGCCGTTGACGCAGGCGACGCTGAAAATAAACGGCAGTTTGCCCATGTTGGTCAGCGCGCTTATGTTCGTATTGGAAAAGCCGGTCGTGCTCCAACTGGTGGTGCTGCCG
>CAZHVC010000263.1:0-3471 GCA_964535765.1 uncultured Ignavibacteria bacterium
ATTTCAGGCCGGAAAATATATTTTTCGTGACCGATTCGCAGTTCGGCTATGCCGCGGCGGTCGACGGGATAATGCTTCGCTACAAACCGGCGACCAATCTGTTTTTCGGCACTTTCGAGGCCGAATCGTTGATTCTCGCCGAGACCGGCAATTCGGTCGGGGCCATGCAAATCGCCGGCACCGACTCGTCAATTCAGATGTCGTTTTTCATCGTTTCCTGCGATTACGTTTTGATAGGAGAGGAATTGTTCGCCGCCTCGGGGTATTTATCCCGCGATCCGCAGGTGCTGGGCAGCATCAAAGGCTCGGATTACGCGAAACTGATAATAATCCTGGTCGCCATTCTGGCGATTATCATGGTTTTGCTGGGAAACAAAACGATCATGAACTGGCTGACGATAAGTTGATATGAGAAGGCAGATACCGGTCATATTGTGTTTCGGTTTTGGGGCATTCATGCTGGTGCAATTTTTCGTACCGAGCCGGTTGTCTGTCGAAGCCTATGAGATGGTGGTGGATTGGACTCAGACGATATACGTGTTTGCTTTGCTGGTCGGCGTTGCCGGCATGATAAAATATCATTCCGAAAAAATATCCGGAAAGAAAGCGGGTTATTTTTACAACCTCGTAACCCTGATAGCGGTGATCGTCATGGCCGCCTGCGGTTTTATCTGGGGGCGCGGCGAGAGTTCGCCTTTCGATTGGTTTTTCAACTACATGCAGGCTCCGATGCAAGCGACCGTGTTTTCGTTATTGTCGTTTTTCGTGGCCTCGGCCGCCTACCGGGGATTCAGAGCCCGCAACCTCGAGGCCGTCCTGCTGCTACTTGCCGCAGCGCTGGTGATGATCGGCAGAGTGCCGATCGGCGACTATATCTGGAGCGGATTTCCCAAAATCGCCAATTGGATACTTGACGTCCCCTCGATGACGGCGCGCCGGGGAATTTTCATCGGAATCGGGCTTGGGACGATCGCCACCGCCTTGAGGGTGATTTTAGGGGTGGAACGAACTTATCTAGGCAAAGGATAATATGGTCTTGCTCCGGCTACTGGGAAAGATCGATCGAAAAATCATATTCGCGGCGCTGTTTTTATCGGTTTCCGTTCCGCTGATATTCAATTTCAGGCTTCCCAATAGAATCACCAAGGAGGTCAGGGCCGTTTACGATTTTATCGATCGGTTGCCGCCCGAATCGGCGGTGCTCGTATCTTTCGATCATGACACGGCCACCCTGCCGGAAATGTCGCCGATGGCCCGGGCGCTTCTGCGGCATCTTTTCAATCGCCGGCTCCGGGTAATCGGTATGGCGTTTCGGGCCGAGGGGTCGTCAATCGGCAACAGCTTGGTGCGTTCGGTCGCCGCCGAATATAATCTTCAAGAAGGAACGGATTATGTTTTCCTCGGCTTCCGCCCCGAAATCACCTCGGCTATACTCGGCATGGGCGAAAACATCTCCCGCGTTTTTCCGAAAGATTTCCGAGGAGTTTCCCTTGCCGAAATACCGCTCATGCAAACCGTCAAAAATTACCGACAGATCGAATTGATAATTTCGATTGCCGACGACGATACCCCCAATTATTGGATCAATTATGCCAACGCCAGGTATCACGAGGCTGTCGTCCCCGCGGTTACGGCGGTGATGGCGACGACCTATTATCCTTTTTTGCAGGAAAAGCAAATAATCGGTATGGTTCCCGGCTTGAAAGCAGCCGCCGAATATGAACAACTTATCGGTCGTCCTGGGGATGCCTCGGTGGGAATGAGCGCGCAAAGCATAGCCCACCTATTGATCCTGCTTTTGATAATTCTCGGCAATCTGAGTTATTTTTCGGCAAGGAGAAAGCGCTGATATGGATCCGGGCGTCTGGATAGCGGCGGGATTGACACTGGCTATATATTCGTTTCTATACAAGGACAACCCCGCCTACAAATTCGCCGAGCACCTGCTGGTTGGGATTTCGGTCGGTTATCTGATCGTGATTGCGTTCAAAGACACGGTCGTCCCCAAAATTATCGATCCCTTATTCGTTAACCAGCAGTGGCTGGTGCTGGTGCCTGTCATTCTCGGGGTCCTGATGTTCAGCCGTTTCGTTTCGAAGATTGCTTGGCTTTCGCGGCCGGCATTGGCCATATATATAGGGTTCGGCGCCGGTGCGGCTATCCCTGCCAATATGCAGGCGAATATTTTAGCCCAGATAAGGGCTACCGTGTCCCCATTCGCCGGCATCGATTCGATCGGCGGGGCGATCAACGCCGTTCTGATTGCCGCCGGATTGATCTGCACGCTTTTGTATTTCTATTTTTCCAAAAAGCATGAGGGGGTTTTTGGGAAGTTCACCCGGATAGGGATTTATTTCTTGATGATCTTTTTCGGGGCGACTTTCGGATTCACGGTGATGGCGCGTATATCGCTTTTGATCGGCCGCGCCGGGTTTCTGCTGCGGGATTGGCTTCACATCATAAAATAGGCGAGGAGTCGAATAATGAGGAAAATTTTTTTTGCAGTGATGGTGTTGGCGATTTTCGCCGGCTGCGCAAAAAAGGAAATGAGATATTTCGAAAAGGCTAACCTCGATCCGGCTGGCGGTGATATACATATATTGTCGATAACCGCCAATGGCCCGCAAATATTGGTCGGAACATTCGGCAAAGGCGCTTATTTTTCGACTGATTCGGGGAAAAGCTGGAATATTTTCCGCTCAAACGAACAGCATCCCGACTCCGGTTTATCGTGGGATTATATTATTGGCGGGGTCTGGCAAAAAAACCATATTCTACTGGCCACGCTCGGTGACGGCCTGAATATATCAACAGATTTCGGCCGCAGTTGGAAACGATTCGGCTACAATTTTTTCGGCGTGGAATATCTTTATACCGTCGGCGCGGCTTTGACCGGCTCGAAAATTTATGTGCCCACCGCCGACGGCCTATTGGTTTTCGATAGCCTTTTTGAATCCGCAAGCGGAATCGATTCTCTGCAATATGCAGCATTTGACGAGCGGAACGGGCTGGCCAGCCAGTATCTTTACGATTTGGCGGTTGACGGCGACCGGATTTTCGCCGGTTCGCTGAACGGATTTTCATTTTCGGACGACGGCGGCAGGACTTGGCGGAATTATTCGCCGAACGGTAAAGTGAATGCCGAGGGGATCGCCCTGTGCAAGGTCAGAGCGGTGGCTGTAAAAGACAACGGATGGTATGCCGGCTGCGATGACGGTCTTTATATGTCGACAGATTCCGGCAAAAGTTGGAATGATCTCAGCGATGGGTTGCCGTCCCGATTCGTTCATGATCTTCTGATCGACGACCAGGGGCGATTATGGGTGGCCACCTACAAAGGTTTGGCTTTAAGCATCGATAACGGAAAAACTTATAGCGTCTTCGATAGTTCGGCCGGGCTTTACGGCGACAATATAAACTGTCTTGCCTCGGGACCTGACGGCCGGCTATTCGCGGGGACGAACTACGGGC
>CAZHVC010000264.1:0-3471 GCA_964535765.1 uncultured Ignavibacteria bacterium
CGTCATCGCCGCAGTGCCGGAGCGGCTGCCGCCGAGACTCGGGAAGATATTGAAAGCAGATGCCGGCTCGGTCGCTGCGAGGCCCAGCAGACCGGTAAGGACAAGCGCCAACGATTTCAACCGATTTCCAATCACCACGAAACCGCCACCCCCAACTTTATATTGCGCGGCGCCAGATAGCGGGACGGATCGAACGGGAACGGCGAGGTCGGATTGCGATCGGGATTCATTGGGTCGTTCCAGCCGGGCAACACTTCATCGCCGTATTCATACGCCTTGCCGGTGAGCGGGTTGATGATTTTCGAATTCCGGGCATTCGTCAGGTTGGTGATTTCCATGAACACCGAATATTGCAAACCCTGGAAACGGAAATGTTTCTTCAAGCTGAGATCAACCCAGCGCCAGGCCTGAGCGGTGCGGCTGTAAGGATCGTTGTTGTTTTTGATATACTGGGTTTCCTGTCCCTCGCTTTCCACCCGGGTATAGGTGGTGTACCTTTTGCCGGATTGCCAAAACAACCTCAGATAAACGTTCCAATAGTCGGGCAGGCGCAGGCCGAACAGATTATAATGTTCTTTGCGGCCGGCAAATAGTGAGAAATCGGCCGAGAAACTGAACGGTCTGTCCCAGGACAGGTAATTTTCCTTTATCGATTTTTCCTCGAGCTCTCCTTTGGCCACCAGGAGTTCATCCTTGGGCGATGAGCTTTTGCCGGTCGCCACGGAATAAGAAGCTTGCAGGGTCATGTTGAGAAGACGGCTGGCCCGTTTCTTGAATTCGATCTCGATTCCCCGCGATCTGGCGTAGTCGAGATTGAAATACATGGTGAAGTTTTGGTTGGAATAGCGGCCGCCCTGGGTGATACTGAAAGCCGCGATGTAATCGAAAATATCTTTGTAATAGGCCGTGACCGAAAGGACGTCGTTGGCGGTAACCTCGTAGCGCAAACCCAGTTCGTAGGAAACGGTGGTTTCCGGATTGAGATTGGGGTTGCCGAACAAAGGATAGGAACTGGAGGTTGAAACCGACGACAGCTTGGCATATACCCGCTGCGGCTGAGGCAATTTCGAAAAATGACCGTAGGAATAGAACAACATCATGTTTTCGGTTACCGGATGGGAGATTCCCATGCGGGGGGAAATGTGGGCCTTGCCTCGTCTGCCGAAAAGGCTGAAAGTGTCTTTGTAGTACGATTGCCGCAGCGTCGGCGAAATTATTTCGGAATTTTGGTCTTCGATGATGCGATCGATATAAGAACCGGGAAACCACCAGTCCAGACGCAAACCCACATTGACGATAAGCCCCGAGGAGTTGATTTTATCCTGAATATAGACAGCCCCCGTGGAGGGGCGCACTTTATATATGTCGTGGTCGAGACCGAGGCGGCCGCGGCCGACGCCCGGATTGTTTATATCGACCATCTGTATTTCCTGAAAATTGCTCTCGATTCCCCCCTTGAACAAGTGTCGCGTCCCCAGGCTGAGATTGCCGTCCCACTTTACCGTGTGTTGTTGAAAATAATAATCCCGCCACTGGTCACCCTCGCCGTAATCGTAAAAGCCGTCGCCGGTCGTTATCTCGTAATGGGAGTCGTCGATTCCGTCGTAAGGGTTGGAATCCGGCACGTAAAAATAGTTGATCGGCAGAATATCGATCGGTTGCTGATGGTAATCGTACCAGTTTTTATCGCCGACCGCCGAGCGCAACTGGGTGAAAAATCTCGCCAGTTTCAGTTCATAGAAGAAGCGGGTGCTGGTGGTGTGGTTAAGCGACAGCGATTGGCTGTTGGAAACCCGCGTTCTGGTGTTGTAATTGGCCAGGATATTCTGGAACCGGTAGGGGAAAGACTCGAAATCGGGGTCGGGGTTTTCAAAATCGTTGGCCTGGAAACCCTGGTCTATTTCGGCCGAACCGGAAAACGACGCTGCCAGCTTGAGCGTCGGTTTGAAACGGTGGGTGATTTTGAGCATGGCGGAATAAGCGTTGGCCTCGCGGGGCGTGAATCTCGAGCCGTAGAAGATGGGCGTAAACAGATTGCGGGTGTGCGGCAGGTAGGTATCCGAAATATTGGTATAAAGCGAGCCGAAGAAACTGGTTTTCGAACTAAGCGGAAACGGCCCTGAAAGTTGCATTTCGGCCACATCGGTGTTGAAATTCGCCGACTTGACCCTTCCTTGATTGTCGACGGTCGCCGGCCTGAACAAGCCGAAGTCATCGGTTTTATATTGCAGTCGGCCGGAGTATTTCTGCGTCGACCCCTCTTTTGTTCTAACCTGCACGACGCCCGACATCGCTTGGCCGTATTCGGCGTTGAAACCGCCGGTTAACACCTCGAATTCCTCGATGGCGCCGGCGGTGATATTCAACCCGGCCGTGCCGCCGGAATAGGGGTCTTGTATGGAAAGGCCATCGACGAGGTAAGCGTTCTCGTAAGCGCGGCCGCCGCGGATATGAATTTCATCGCCGATCGAAACGACCCCGGATTGATTTTTCAGGATATCGGAAACATTTTCGACGACCAGGTTTTTTATCTGGTCGGCGTTCAGGGTGGCCCGACTGTCGGTGGCCTCGATATCCATCAGCGGTTTCTCGCCGATAACGACGATATCCTTGCCCAATGTCAGGACGGTCGGTTCGAGTCTGAAGTCGATGTTCAGGGTGTCATTGTCGCCGATTTTGACCCCCGTTTTTTGGACTACCTTGTAACCGATCTGGCTGACCTCGATAGTGTACGAGCCGCCCTTGACATTGACGATACGATAAAGGCCGTTTATGTCGCTGGCGGCACCATAATAGGTTCCTTTAACCATAACGGCGACACCCGGCAGCGCCTCTTTGGTGGTGTTGTCGCTGACGGTTCCTTTGATTACCGCCGCGCGGCAGTGCTGAGCGCCGATCACAGCCGCCGCCAGGCAAATGACTATCGCATTTCTCATCAGCTTGACCATCAACGAAACTCGTTTTGAAGAATATTGGCGAACATATTGCGGAAATTGCCGTTGCCGTCACAATCGAAAACGGCAAACGAAAACATGACTACCTTGGCCGGCTGAGGGTTGGTGATTTCGTAGGCGGGAAACCGAACGGCCGTCGTCTCCCCAGAGGTCACATATAACACCTCATAGCCCGAGCCGGAGATTCCCTGAGGTTCTGCCGGAGCGAAACCGAAGGTGTAGGAAAGCGGTACCGTGGCGTATAAAGTGTCCGGATATACCTGGATTGTGGTATCGGGCCAACCCCTGATAGTATCGTAGCCGGCCGGTATGGTGAAAAACATCGGCCTGTTTATATTGGTTTGGGTGACCGCCCTCATCGGCAGGAATGGATGGATAACCGTATCTCTGCTTGAATAAGTCAGATTTATCATCAAGCGGCCGCCGTTTTGCACCATCGACGTTAGCCCGCCTGCCGCCTGCGTCAGGTGTCTGTCGGAGCCGGCGTTCCAGATGACGATATCGAACAGGCTCAAGG
>CAZHVC010000265.1:0-3457 GCA_964535765.1 uncultured Ignavibacteria bacterium
TTGATGACCCGGGCGCCCATATCGGAGGCGTACAGCACCCCCTGCCAGACGGCGATCAGATTGCCGGAATTATCGGCCCCCTTGACGGCCATTATTCTCGCCCGAAAACCTATTGCCGCGCCGCCGACGCCGTTATCGGTGACCTCGGAGGCGCAGCCCGCCACATGGGTGCCATGAAGCGGCGACGGCTCGGCCGGATTATTGTCATTGGCGCCGAAATCCCAACCGATCACGTCATCGACATAGCCGTTGCCGTCGTTATCGATACCGTTCAAATCGCCGGCATCCATGGTTCCGTTATGATTCAAGTCTTCCAGCGCGTTCACCCACATGTTGGCAGCCAGATCGGGATGGTCCCAATATACGCCCGTGTCCACGATACCTATTATACAATATCTGGTCGTATCGCCGTGGATTAAGTCCCATCCGGCATAAGCCTGCGTCTTGGTGAGGTGCCATTGGACGGTTCGATACGGGTCGTTGGGGGTGTAATAGGCCAAAGGAATGGAATACGGCTCGGCCAGTTCGATATTGTTGTCGCGCCGCAAAACGGCGGCGGCATCGGCCAGAGCGATATCATCGGAAATGTAGAATACATACATTCTATCGGCGAGGCTCTTCAAATTAGCGCTTCGCAAGGGGTAATTATACCACTTTTCGATATGGTCGATATGGGCCAGCGCGCAGGTGCGGTCAAGTTCGGCCAGTCCGGTAGTGGGTTGATTTTTCGAGTAAAGCTCGAGCTGGGGAGATCCCGGGTGCAAAGTTACCACAAGGCGATCAGCGAAACAACGGCGGCCGTCCGCCAGTTCGATAATTCGCCCTGACTGCGCCCCCTGAACTGCGGCGTACCATAACAAGGCCATATACAACGTCAGGATTCCCCGACCTGCCCCCCCGAAAAATGCAGGTTTGCGGGACATTTGCTTCTCGATCGATCGGCTACTTCAGATATTGCAGCCTTACTACTTTCTCCTCATCGCCTATATGCAGGCGGCAAAAGTAAACGCCGGTCGAAACAGGGTCACCCGAAAAACCCCGGCCGTTCCAGACCAGTGATTGTTCCCCTCTTTGAAATTCCCCCTCAGCGATAACCGCGACCCGGCGGCCGAGAATATCGAAAATTTCGGCCGATATTCGTTGCGGCCGCTCGATTCCGAAAGCGATAGTAACCGCCGAATTGAAAGGATTCGGATAGGCCACGGGTTCATATTCGATCCGCTGTTCTTCTCCGATAAGGTTGTGAATCCGCTCCTCATCCGAAGGTGTCGAGAGCCGGTAAGCGACATCGATTTTGTTCCCTTGAGCATCAGAAAAATCCGCCGATAAGATTTTGAAGTCCTCGACGTTCAATGTTCGTGATACCGATACCTCAATATCCACCGCCTTGAATGTTCCCGACGGCAGATCAGTCGCTCTTATGCTATAACCTACGATTTTTAATGTACCCTCAGTCTCACCAAAGGCCAGCAGAAGATTGCCGGCGGATTCTCCAAGAGCAAGATCACCAACCCGATTCACATAATCGGGTAACAACAATGAGAATGCAAAGCCACCCAAAGGCTCTTTACTATCCAAAAATATAGACAGCATCTGGTAATTGTCAAGTATTTTTGTAGATTTTGCGGTGGCCGCAAGAAGCCGTTCGGCAAGCGCATCGGGATCGATCGGCTCCGGCGGGGAAAAGAGAAGAGTATCCGGGTCGCCGTTGATTATCCGCAGCATGTACACGAAATCGGCTATGGTGGCTTGGAGGTTGTCCCGGTTGCAATCCGAATTGGCCATCTGGCGCGGGCCGAAATGGACGGTTCCGGTTAAAAAGCCGACGAAAGTGACGACGTCGCCGACTTCATAAGAATCCCCGTTCAAATTGAGATCGCCATAAAGCGGCCGGAAGATGTAAAATTCGCCTCTTTGCAAGATCAATTGCGGGGGAATGATGAAATAGCCGCTCGCCAAGAGCAGGAGATTGTCCGGATAAGGCGTATTCGGATCTTCGACGAATTCGATGTAAGTGCCCATGTCGCGCCCCAGATCGTTGACGATGACGTCCATCGAAATGTAGGCTATCACCGTATCGCCAGGGGGAATAGGCGGCACATACGGCGGCGGGATTAAGTCTCTTTCGAGCTCCACTTCGATCCGCCCCGGGTTGTCGATGTTGAAGCGGGCAAGCTGGAAAAAGATCGCCGGGGCCACCGCCTGTGGAGTAATCAGCGATGCGTCATAAGTTATAATCAGATGAATGTACTCTACCGGCTCCGAGTTGCGCAGGGCTATAGGGACGGCGACGTTATGCTGGCCGACATACGCCTCGACGGAGGAATCGCCGAAATAGACCTGATAGTTCTGGGAAAACGCACTTATAGCCGCACCCAGTATCAGCATGGCGACCACAACCATTTTAGGCGCGTTCATATCAATTACCCCCGTTTGAAAAGGCATTGCCCAACTTAATCTGCCTCGGCTCCGAACCGATTATCAGAGGCGGGGGTGGTGGCCCGAGCCCCTTGAAATAGCGTACGAGATATGTGACATCGGCGCCGCCCACGAATCCATCGGCGTTGGCATCACCCCGGCCCAGCGGATTGGGCGGCGGATTGACACCTTTGAAAAAGGCCACCAGATAAATGACATCAGAACCGCGCAATTGTCCATCGCTGTTGGCGTCACCCCGAATGAAAGCGATGACATTTATCTGCACCTGCAGCGAGTCGGACAATCCTGTCGTATCCGCAGCAACAAAAACTAGATTGTAAGTGCCCGCCTGATCGGCTGTCGGCGTCCAGGTGAACGACCCCCTTCCGTTGCCGGAATCGGCAAAAACCGCCCCCTGGGGAAGTGTGCCCAAGTAATTGAATATTATCCTGTTGCTGTCGGGGTCAGTGGCCTGGAACAGGATCGTCAGCAGGGAGTCGGGAGATACATTGTATTGACTGGGGACGGCGGCGAACTGCGGCGGGTGCATCCCCGAGGAATTGACCACAATCCGCACAACCTCTGAATCGACGATTGCCGCATTAAGGCTATCCCGGGCCAAGAAGGTTACGAAATACGTTCCTATCTGGGCCAATCCCGGGGTAAACCTAAAGATGCCGGTTCCATCGCGATTATCGACGAAAGTGGCCTGCGGGGGAAGGACTCTCACTGCCAGCGAGGGCGTGTTCAAATCGGGGTCGGTGGCCGTTATCGTATAGGTGAGGATTGTGCCGTCGACAATAGTCGTGTCCATCGGAATCGGACCCAAAACGGGCGGGCGGTTGACGTTTATAACGGTAATCGTAACCTGCCGGCTGGTGTATATCAGAGTATCCTCGCCGTCGATAGCGCGGAAAGTCACGGATCGTATGCCTGACTGCGTATAACTGGGACGGAAGGTAAACAGTCCGACGCCGTTACCCGAATCGACGAACGATGAATTCTGCAGAGCGTTCACCTGTATCAGACGGGGCGGCAC
>CAZHVC010000266.1:0-3455 GCA_964535765.1 uncultured Ignavibacteria bacterium
GTATAAATCTCATAAACCTGATTGTCGTCGGCTCTGAAATCGCTGGCCCCGCTTTCGATCGCCAAATCCATCAGTTTCTCTTCGGAGGCTTTGTCCTTGTCGACTGTTATATAACCCCTTTTGTGAAACATCCAGCCGACGCAGCCGGCCTCGCCCAGATTGCCGCCGTGGCGAGTGAAAATATGCCGCACCTCGGCCACGGTGCGATTTTTATTGTCGGTTTGCGCATGCACCAGCACGGCCACGCCGCCCGGGCCATACCCTTCGTAATAAACCTCTTCATAGGCTGCCCCCGGCAGCTCACCGGTTCCTTTCAAAATAGCCCGTTTGATATTGTCGGCGGGCATATTGATCGCCTTGGCGGCGTTGACGGCCGCCCGCAGCCGGGCATTGGCCTCCGGATCGCCGCCTCCCTGGCGGGCCGCTACCGTTATCTCTTTGATCACCTTGGTGAACATGGCGCCGCGCTGGGCGTCAAGTTTCCCCTTTTTCCGCTTGATTGTTGACCATTTACTATGACCGGACATAATTCCTCCGAAAATAATGCGATTGATATATTCTAATACGATATCGCCTGCTATGCAAGGAGATAAAACTTGAAACCTGACCTCATTCGGCTTTATTCGAGTCGTCGGCTTCGGCCTGCGGCAAACTAACCTCTGGACTGCCGCCCCCATTTGCCTTATTTATCACGGGAGAAGATATTTTGATGCGATTAACCTGAAAACAGGAATTTGACTATGACGCTGGTATTGAACCGTGACGATGTCATCAAGTCGCTTGACATGCAGGCCTGCATGGAACGCGTGGAAATGGCCTTTGCCGAACTGGCGGAGGGGACAGCCGTTCTTCCTCTCAGAATAAGCATCACCCCGGCCGATGGACTTGCCCTGTATATGCCGGCATATTTGAAAAAGATGGGCGCTCTCGCTTGCAAAGTGGTAACCGTTTATAAAAAGAATCCCGAAAAATTCTCGTTGCCGACGACGATCGGCAAAGTCCTGCTTCAGGAGCCGGCCACCGGCGAGGTGATCTGTATCATGGATGGCGGCTACTTGACTGCGGTCCGAACCGGAGCGGCAAGTGGTGTCGCCACCAAATACCTCGTTAAAAAAGGACACAACGGGGTGGCCGGAATTTTCGGAGCCGGGGTTCAGGCGAAAATGCAACTATGGGCCGTTTCGCTGGCGGTCGATCTTTCCAGAGCTTTGGTCTATGACATCTCCAGCGAGGCAGCCTCGAATTTCAAAACGGAAATGTCGGCCAAGTTGAACCTTGAAATCAGGGTCGGCGAATCGCCTGACAGGTTACTTGAAGAGGCAGATATAATCTGCACGGCCACATCATCTTCCGTGCCGTTATTCGATGGCGCCAAGATCCGGCCGGGCACGCATATCAACGGCATCGGCAGCCACACTCCAAGCGCCCGTGAACTCGATTCGACGGCCGTAAGACGTAGCCTGCTTGTCGCCGATTCCTATGAAGTATGCCTTAATGAGGCCGGAGATATCATGATACCGATCAAAGAGGGGTTAATCGATCGGCAGCACCTGAAAGCAGAGCTCGGAGAAATAATCACCGGCAAAAAACCGGGGCGCCAAAGCGAGAACGAAATCACCCTGTTCAAATCGAACGGCCTGGCAATTCAGGATGCCGCCGCCGCCAAGCTGGTCTTCGAAAATGCCTTAAAAGCCGGCCTGGGACGCGAAATCACGATTTGATAATATGCGCAACTTCATCTTGAGCCGGCGTCGTCAAAACGATTGCCCCCGGCGATAGATTTGGAAACGGCCGCTTGTCAGGCCGTCCTTACCCCTTTATCATCACCAGCAGCATCTTGAATTTCTCGATCGACTGCAGCGCGTGGGGGATATTCGCCGGCATGATCACGAATTGCCCGGCAGCGTAT
Source organism: uncultured Ignavibacteria bacterium (assembly GCA_964535765.1). GTDB lineage: Bacteria > Zixibacteria > MSB-5A5 > UBA10806 > 4484-95 > JBBIRK01. Next base: position 1,910 of record CAZHVC010000266.1, read on the forward strand.
ATCGATTTTTCCCCGCCGATAGTTATCTCCGCCGTTCCGTCAAGAATCAGCACGAACGCCTCGTACGGAGCCGAGTGCTCGCTTAACCCCTGCCCCTTATCGAAAGAAAACAGAGTGATATTTCCCGCATCTCTTTTGATAAGAGTCTTGCTCACCACCGAGCCGGACGAATAATCGACTGCCATGACGATATCGGCGGTATTTTCAGCTGATTTTCGGTAGTTCTCCGCGGGCTTTTTCGAAAAACTTTCAGCCATCATTTTCTCCTTATTCTCCGGCTCTTTGGCGATACGCCTGCCGACAGCGTTCGATTGCTTGCCGAAGCTCGGCGGCCGATGGAGAATTTTTTTCTATCAGCAATTCGCATAAGTCAAGCAAAGCCGGAATCTCTTTCAGCAACCGGTCATAATCAATCTCGACTGCCGCCGGCAGACGGATCAACCGATGATAGGCCGCCAACAGGAACAGCAGGCTATCCCGCCAGGCGGCATCGATACAACCCCCGATCAGCCGATAAGTCTGTTGCCGCACCCAGCGGCAGCGCGACATCCGGTCCTGCCAACCTTGATAAAATTCGGGTTTCAAGCTGGGCAGCGAAGATTCACTCAGAATGTCCAGCAGTTCAAGCAGACTCAAACGTTGTCTTTCCTCCCAGCGGGCGTCGCGGTCGGCCTCCACCATCGGCGATCCTTCCTGCAGATAATCCTGCATCCAGAAATCGAAAGCCTCCCGACCGGGCTGCAGCCTCAAATAGGCCAGCAAGGCAACCGCATGCCATCCCCAGCAAAGGACGCCTTTAAGCGAAAGCGGGTGATCCGCCGAACTTTTCTCCAACTCATGGGCGGCCCGGCGAAGACTGTCCAGAGCGTTTTCGGCGGAACTTATTTTATAAGGCATCGGCCATTCTCCCCTACTGGTTATATCTTTGCTTATATGAACTGCGGAGCGCCTCGGCCTCTTTGGGCGATAGTCCTTTAAGCCAGAGATGTTCGTCTTTGGTGAGGAACTCCTCTATTTTCTTTTGGTATTTCAATTTCAGCGCCGGACTTTTCATCGCGGCGGTTTTGACCACCTCAGGCAAAAATTCCGTATAGAAATGTTTGGACACCTCATACATGCCGTGCCAGTGGGTATAGTCCGGTCCCATCATGCTTGCCCCATGACGCGCCCGCCGTCCCTCGTGATGCCACAGCTCATAGAATATCCACTGCAAATCGTGCTCGAAAGGCGCCTCCGCTTTCAGGGCGCCGTCGGCCAAAAGCTCGTTCATGAATTGCTGCGCCGGCCGGGCGAATTTGTCGTTGTACAGGATGACAAGGTCGTCGAATTGCTTGTAGAAATTATCGACATACGTATCGTTATGGCAATTCAGGCAAACACCTTTCATATTCTGCCGTCTATCCTGCCAGGTGACGATTTTGGCCACCTTGCGTTCCACCTCGCGGTTGACCAGCTTTTCGTTTTCGACGAACTTTTCGATCGTTCTCAATTTGTCTCCGACCGCCGGCAAGGCCCGTCCCTCCGGATAATCCTCTTTGAATCCGTC
>CAZHVC010000267.1:0-3452 GCA_964535765.1 uncultured Ignavibacteria bacterium
CTCCTGATCATATGAAAGACTTGGTCGATCTTGAGCCGGCTCAGATCGAAAAAGTGATCCGCGCTTTTATTGAGCGGATCAACGACCTTAAAAAGGACCCGAGGTTCAAGTATATACTTATTTTCAAGAATGAAGGTGAGGCGGCCGGGGCGTCGCTCGAGCACTCCCATTCGCAATTGATCGCCACGCCGATTTTGCCGAAACGAGTTATAGAGGAACTCCAGGGCGCCAAGAAATATTACGATTATAAGGAAAGATGTATTTTCTGCGATATCATCAAACAGGAATTGCATGAGAAGATACGTATTATAGCCAGCAATGACCTTTTCTTGTCGATGGAGCCGTTCGCCTCGCGATTTCCGTTCGAAACATGGTTATTGCCGCGTTATCATGAATCCCGTTTCGAAAACCTCACCCACGAACAATTATCTGCGTTGGTGGCGATTCTTAAAGAATCGTTGCAGCGGCTGGCTATAGCGTTGAACCGTCCGCCTTATAACATGATGATCCATACCTTGCCGCTGGACAGCCGGGATCAGAAAGAATATCACTGGCACATCGAGATTATTCCTAAACTCACCAAAGTCGCCGGTTTTGAATGGGGCTCGGGGTTTTATATCAATCCCACGATCCCCGAGGATGCGGCAAAGTTTTTAAGAGAGCTGGAATTGCAACCGGCGACGGTGCATTGAAGGCGGGGTCATGGACAAACTCAGAATCGCCTTTGTTTCACCGGAGGTCGTGCCGTTTGCCAAAACGGGCGGATTGGCCGATGTCGCCGGAGCCTTGCCGACCGCCCTGCAACGTAGAGGCCATGCCGTTTCGGTGTTCATGCCGCTTTATTCCGCCGTTGATATCACGAATTTCAACATAAACCGGTTGAAGTCTGATCTTGATGGCGGAGTTTCCGGCTCTTCCGAACATTTCGACCTATATCATTGCCGTCTGCCGGGTTCCGATTGCGATTATTACTTCATCAAAAACGATCGCTATTTTGCCAGAAAAGGATTCTATGTATCTCCGGAAACCGGCAAAGACTGGGAAGACAATCATCTCAGATTCGCCTTGTTCGCCAGAGCGGTACTGCGCTCCTTGGTCGATCTCGATTTTGGCCCCGATATAATCCATGGCAATGATTGGCAATGCGGTTTGCTGTCCGCCTATCTGAAAACGACGTCGGCTTGGGCCGGTGTTTTCCCCCGGGCAAAAACCTTAATGACGATTCATAATATCGGCTACCAGGGCTTGTTTCCGGCTGAATCATTCGCCGAACTCGGATTCAAGCAAGAGTTGTTTTTCGCCACCGGTCCTTTCGAGTTTTATGGCAAGCTTAATTTCCTCAAAGCGGGAATCGAATATTCCGATATCCTGACCACGGTTTCACCGAGATACGCTGAGGAAATTCAGCAGGCCGAGGAATTCGGCTGCGGCTTGGAGGGTGTGTTGAAAAGAAGATCAGCCGATCTGTTCGGAATCCTCAATGGCGCCGATTACGACATCTGGAATCCAGCCACCGATACACTTATCGCCGCCAATTACGATTCCGGCAAACCGGCCGGCAAGGCCAAGAATAAATTGGCGCTCAGGCGAACGGTCAAATTGCCGCTGGTCCGGCGCGATGTGCCTCTGATAGGAATGATTTCCCGACTGACTTCACAAAAAGGATTCGACCTGATTGCCGAGATCAAAGATGCCTTGTTCGAACTCGATATCCAGATGGTCGTTCTCGGGACAGGCGAGCCGGCTTATGAAAATCTGTTACAGGAATTTGCGCGCAAATATCCTAAGAAACTGGCTGTCGCCTTGAAATTCGACGATAAACTGGCCCATCTGATCGAGGCCGGATCGGATATCTTTTTGATGCCGTCTCGCTATGAACCATGCGGTCTCAACCAGATTTACAGCCTTCGCTATGGAACCGTTCCTATCGTGCGCGAAACCGGTGGGCTGGCCGATACGATCGAGGATTTCAATCCGGCCCGCAATACCGGCACCGGATTCGTTTTCAAAAACTACAGCGGCCGCGAACTGCTGAAAACCATCAAATTCGCCACCGAGGTTTATAAGAATAAACCGCTTTGGCTTGATTTGATGCGCCGAGGCATGGCCAAAGACTATTCCTGGAATTATGCGGCCGAAAAATACGAGGAAATCTATCGTCTGGCCCTGGGTCGAGGGCGATGATTAAGTTCTGATTACCGCCAGGTTCCGCATGGTAATCGGCGGAGGCGGCGCCGGCCGATGAAAGACTCGACGATCGATCGCCGCTGTGCTTTTGCCTGGCGGGTTTTGCAATCGGGTACTTGTTTTTGTGCCGAGCCAGAAGACGGCGCTGATGAATTCACGCCTTTTTGCTGCCTGAAAAATCTATACTGTTCGTATCTTTATCGGGAATCGTTTTCGACGGGATCAGCAAAATAACTATGGCCAATCGCCGAATCGCACGTATATTAGTAACGTCATACGGCATATTCCCAGGCTAAGGAGCAACCGATGTCGAAAATAGTGAATATAGCGACTATCAGTCTTATAACAGCGGTTATAACGGCGACTAATCTGCCTGCGCTTGATCTGTCGAAACCGTTTCCGCTGTCGGCACTACCCGTTATAAGCCAGCCCAAATTAGGTGTCCGCGGAGACGAATTGATTGCGTCCCTGGCCAATATCCAGGTCAATCACGATGCCACGGGGCAACTTCAAAACGAGGAGGTGGTTTGCCTCAACCCCCTCAATCCCGATAACGCCGTGGCTATCTGGCGCGATTTTCGACTCGGTTACCGGCGGGTCGGAATCGGCTATACTTTCGACGGGGGTCAAACATGGTATGATACTCTTTTGGTGGTGCCGCCATACCCATGGCAAAGCGATCCGGTCCTCTGGGTGGACAGGAACGGGATATTCTATGCCGGCACGCTCGGCCTTTACGCCGGCGGCACCGATCAACCTTCGGCGATCGGAATCCAACGTTCGACCGACGGCGGCGTCAGCTGGTCGGCGCCGGTTTTCGCGGTCGCCGATCAGCCGAATGTTTTCGAGGACAAGGAGTGGTTCGCCATGGACCAAACCGGCGGTATCGGCGACGGTAACATCTATGTGGTTTGGTCGAGGTTTTCCGAAAATCTCACTCGCACCCAAATAATGGCGGTGCGCACGACCGACGGCGGTCAGACTTTCAGCCAGCCGCTGGCGGTTTCCAACAACGGCTATGATTATGTCCAATGGCCGGTGGCCGCTGTCGGCGCCGGCGGCGTCGTCTATATCGCCTGGTATCAGCAGTCGTCTTCGGCCATTATCGCTTTCAGCCGCTCTCTCGACTACGGTTCGACTTATGCCCCGCAGATCACCGCCTTCAACCTGAATTCGACGTTGCGTGAACTGAACGGCGGCATCCTTTCATTTCCCTTTCCCGCTCTGGTTTGCGATACCGATTCGACGAGCCCCTACTATGGCGA
>CAZHVC010000268.1:0-3449 GCA_964535765.1 uncultured Ignavibacteria bacterium
GGAAAGGTCGTCGCCTGTCAGCGGACCGGAAAATTTAGGCCAGCATTTCATCGCCCGATCACCCTGTCATCGGTTTTTGCGCCGATATCCGAATCTCACCATTTTGCCATTATAAATTAAGCCTTGATTTTGCTGGCCTTTTTAATATTATCAGGCAACGGAAAATAATTCTGGAGGTGTGATGCCGAAAGTTTTGGACAACAGACAAATCGGCCCGCTCATATGGAAAATGCTTATTGAAACCCCGCGCTTGGTGACAAAAGCCAAAGCCGGGCAATTCGTCATTATCAGAGTCAACGAACATGGCGAGCGGGTGCCGATGTCGATCGCCGGTCTCGACAGGCAAAAAGGGATTCTCACCGTTATCTATCAGGTGGTGGGAAAAACCTCCGCGCTCATGACCACTGTTCCGGCGGGTGGGGAACTTGCCGATTGTGTCGGTCCGCTCGGCGCGCCGTCGCATATCGACAACTGGGGCACGGCCTGCGTTATCGGCGGCGGCATAGGAATCGCTCCGATATATCCGATCGCCCAGGCTTACAAGGAAGCGGGGAACGAACTTATAACGATAATCGGGGCGCGCTCGAAAAATTTGTTGTTTTATGAAGACGAACATCGGGCGGTGGCCGACGAATTCTATGTCTGTACCGATGACGGCAGCTACGGCCAAAAGGGATTCGTCTCGGAAGTATTGAGGAAATTGCTCGATGGCGGCCGGAAAATAGGCCAGATAATGGCGATTGGGCCGGTGCCGATGATGCGGGTAGTGGCCGATCTGACCAAGGGGTATAATATACCTACATGGGTATCGCTGAATCCGATAATGATCGACGGCACGGGAATGTGCGGCGGCTGCCGGGTGGCGGTAGAGGGGAAAACCATGTTCGCCTGCGTTGACGGCCCTGATTTCGACGGCCATAAAGTGGATTTCGAGTTGCTTTCGAAAAGATTGGGCGCTTACAGAGATATGGAAAAAGCGGCTATGAAAAGATTTCTGGAGGATCCGCATTGTAGGTTGGCGGAATCGATAAAATCCCTGGCAGCTCGGGATTGAGCGGAGAGTTGTCGGTAAAAAAGCCGGAAAAGGTGTTTGGATGGCCAATAAATTGGAAAAGAAAGATCGGATGAAAATCCCCCGGCAAACGATGCCGGAACAGGATCCTCTTGAGAGAATAAAGAATTTTCTCGAAGTCCCCTATGGTTTCACCGAAGAACAGGCGCTGGTCGAGGCATCGAGATGCCTTGAATGTCCGAAAGCACCCTGTATCAAAGGGTGTCCGGTGGAAGTCGATATCCCGGGATTCATCCGACTGGTGGTCGAAAAGGATTATGCAGCGGCGGCACGCAAAATAAAAGAGACTAATTCCCTCCCTGCCGTATGCGGTCGGGTTTGTCCGCAAGAAGAGCAATGCGAAATCGTCTGTGTGTTGGCCAAGAAGTTTTCACCGGTGGCTATCGGAGCCCTGGAGCGGTTCGTGGCCGATTACGAACGCAATAACAACTTAGTTCAGCTGCCAGCGGTGGCTCCGCCCACCGGCCGCAGCGTGGCCATAGTCGGATCGGGTCCTGCCGGATTGACGGTGGCCGGCGATCTTATCAAGCTGGGTCACCGAGTTACCATCTTCGAGGCCCTGCATAAGCCCGGAGGAGTTCTGGTTTACGGCATTCCTGAATTTCGTCTTCCCAAATCGATCGTTCAGGCCGAATGCGATTTTTTGGCCCGGCTGGGCGTGGAATTCCGCAATTCGACGGTTATCGGCAAGGCAGAAACGATAGACGAGCTTTTCGAAATGGGGTACGACGCAGTCTTTATCGGCACGGGTGCGGGACTGCCCAATTTCATGGGTATCCCGGGCGAAAATCTCATCGGCATATACTCGGCAAACGAATATCTGACCCGTTCGAATCTTATGCGAGCGTTTGATTTCCCTAACTACGACACGCCGATAATGTTCGGCGAAAACGTGGCCGTCCTGGGCGGCGGCAACACGGCCATGGACTCGGTGCGCACCGCCTTACGTCTGGGCGCCAAAAACGCCTATATAGTTTACCGGCGCAGAGAAGCGGAAATGCCGGCCCGCAAGGAGGAAATCCACCACGCGCTCGAAGAAGGCGTTCAATTCCATATGCTGACCAACCCGATCCGCTTTATCGGCGACGGCAAGGTCCGCGCCATGGAATGCGTCAAAATGGAACTCGGCGAGCCCGACGCCTCCGGCAGAAGACGACCGATACCTATCGAAGGTTCGAACTTTATTCTCGAAGTCGATCTCGTGGTCGTGGCCATCGGCAATTCGTCGAATCCCCTGATTCCGAAAACGACGCCGGGATTGCAAGCCAATAAATGGGGCAACATCATTGTCGATAAAGAAACGATGCAGACGTCGCGCAAAGGTGTTTATGCCGGCGGCGATATCGTCACCGGCGGGGCGACAGTGATCCTGGCGGCCGGCGCGGGGAAAATCGCCGCTCGGGCGATGCACAAATATCTGATGGAGGAAGTGAAAAAATAGCGACCCCCCTGCTGCTGCTTGCAGCCATCCGCAATCGCCCTTGACATTGAGCGACCTTATCGGCTACTTAAGGGCGATGTTGAGTGCGCTGATCAAGACGGCCCGTCCCTATCAGTGGCAAAAAAATCTGATCGTTTTTGCCGCCTTGGTTTTCTCCCATAAGTATAATGACCTCAATAGCGTCGCCCTGGCGCTTTTGGCTTTTTCGGCGTTTTGTATTGCCTCATCGGCCGTCTATTTCCTGAACGATATATCCGACAGAGAGAAAGATAGGGTTCATCCAGCCAAGAAAAACCGTCCCATCGCCTCCGGAGAATTGAGTCTGGCTTTGGCCTGGCTGGCGGCGGTCGTCCTTTTAGGAGCCGCCGTTTTTCTGGGCACGATTATCGATTTCCCGTTCCTTTTGTTTCTGGCGGGCTACATTCTGATAAATATCGCATACAACATCGGGCTCAAAAATATAGTTATAATTGACGTAATGAGCATCTCGATCGGGTTCGTATTGCGGGCGGCCGCCGGGGCTGCGGCTATCGGGGTGCCGATATCATCGTGGCTTTTGGTCTGCACCACTTTGTTGGCACTGTTCCTCGGTTTCGCCAAAAGGAGGCACGAGTTGGTGATTTTGGGCGAAGGCGCGGTTTCACATCGGCAATCGCTGGCCCATTATTCGCCCTATTTCCTAGATCAAATGATCAGCGTGGTTACCGCCTCGACTGTGGTCGCCTACGCTTTTTACACTCTGTCGCCGGAAATTCAGCAGAAATTTCACAGCAGGAATTTAATCCTTACTATCCCTTTTGTTTTATATGGGATATTTCGTTATTTGTATCTGGTTCATCAAAAGGAAGAAGGCGGCAATCCGGCCCGGTTGATGATCACCGATATGCCGCTATTGATCTGCGTCGCTCTCTGGATATTAACGGTGATTGCAATCAT
>CAZHVC010000269.1:0-3434 GCA_964535765.1 uncultured Ignavibacteria bacterium
CCATAGACGAGCTTATCGAATCCGAATATCGCCTTGTGGAAAAGGGCGATTGTAAGGACCAAATAGATTCCCAGGTAATACGCCAATGGCTTTCCCGGGAGATTTTCAAACAGGTCCGGTTTGGCGGTTGATTTTTTGGCGACTACTGTCATTTCTGCTCCTTGCCGGCTTGCAAGCCGACCGGTATTTCCGATTTTCGTTGCTTTTCAATCAGGTTTGCCGGAGACGATTCTCGATTCGTTCAGAGCCGCCGGTTTTCCCTGCGGAATAATCAGGGCGGAAACGAAATTTATCGTCTCGACCAAGGTGAACCAGATTCTTTGCCCTATGGCGATTATCAAGGCGACCTCCTGCGGCATGAATCGCCCCAGCATCACTACCAGCATCGCCTCCCGAACTCCGATACCCCCCGGAGCGAAAATGACGAGGTACCCGATGATCCAGCATAAGGGGAGAATGGCGGCGAACTGAAGCGGATGAACGGGGCCGATTTTGGTGATGGCGGCTATCAGCACATAAAAGGCGATACTGTGAAAGAGCCAGACGATAACATACATGCCGCAGATTTTCAAGACGGCGGCGTAGGAAAAATCAATTTCGACCGGCTGTTTTTTCATCAACTTGAGCAAAATGTTGGCCACCCGATTGAGCGTTTTCGGATAAATAATCACAAAATCGAGTGCCAGCACAGCCAGCATGAGCGGCAGAAAATGCGAATATTCGTTCGAAAAAATAAAATAAAGTAATCCCACCGATAGGGCGGCCGTCTTGCTTGCGACTTCGTTGATAATGGTTGCCACCGCGGCGCGTTTCGGGCTGATTCCATATTCGCCAGAATAATAGACGAAACCGATAACGCTCCAAAGCCGCCCCGGAATATACCTGCCGATATTGGTCAAATTGAACAACCGGTAAACCTTGAAAAAAGAAAGCGGCCTCTCCGAAATCATATTCAGGAGCCGGGCATAGGTGAACACCGAACCGGCGATGGCCAGCCAAAGCAGCGCAGTCGAAACAACGAACAGCCAGAAGTCGAATTTCCACTCGTAGCGGCCGAGGCTGTTCCAGTTTTTGGTCAGATAATAGGCCAAAAAGAATACCCCGACCAGGCCGAAAGCGATTTTGATCAATTTGCGCCAGTTCATGATTTGCGGCGGGCCGGACGTTCAACGCCATCGTATCGTCCGTCGCCCGCCCGATATTATACGGGTAAGTTGAGCCGATGGCAAAACCTTTGCTGTTTGTCATCAATAAGCTTCGATACTCCGCTCAATAAACCTTGAACAGCGTCTGGCCATGTTCGGTCTCTATAAATTCGAATTCGTCGCTGAACCGCCTGAAAAACCGATCATACTCGGATTTGGGCAGCTGTTCAGCATGGATTATCACATACTTTATTTTTCGGGAAATAAAATACGATTTGCTGATAGGTTTACTCATCAGCCTTGTGTAATAATCGGGATCGAACCTGGCCAGGAATCCGCTGCTCAACGGTTTATGATGAACGGTTTGATAAAACATATGGCGTTCGATCGAGGTTATCTTGTCGAATGGAATATTGACTATTGAATAATCGCTCGGTTCTTGTCTTAGCCGATAATAGAATTCAGGAATTGGAATCCTGGTGAGTTCAAACGGTATCGACCAGAAGTCGAAAAACAACAACAGGCCGAGCAACACCGGCGCCAGGCGGGCGATCCAGACGGCTTTGGCCTTTGCCGCGGCGATAATCATTTCGCTGCCGGCGGCGATCAGAACTCCCAACGCCAAATAGGTCAGGAAAATGAAACGCCCCGGGCTGCGAATAGCATCCAGCCCCGGAATGAAATCGAAAAGATAGCCGGGCAGCTTGATAAAACCGATTGGCTTACCGAGAATAACCGGGCAATCGCCGAGCGACAATACCAGGCCGGCCAGGGCAAGATAGATAAAATATTTCTTGTATTTGATTTTCGATTTGATGGCGGACCATAGACCCAAAGGGAAGGCGATAAAACCGAGGAAGACGGCCGATTCCCAGGCGTTGCCGGCCATCTTTGCATTGAGGTCGGCGACTGCTCCTTTCAGCCAGTGGTAACTGTGCGGTATGATAAACCCAGCCAAATCGGCTGCATATTCCGGCGATTCGGTCCAATGACGGAAATTTTTCGACACCGCTTCAGAAAAGGCCGGGATCATCAAAGGCGCCGCCAGAGCGGTTCCGATCAGCAGTATCGGGAGAACGCTTTTGATCTGCCCCCAAATGGTGAACTTCCCTCCCGGTAGCCTGAAAAATATCAAGCCGATCAAAACCACGAACCCGAAAAGGAACATGTAAAAGTCAAGGTAACTGTTCAGCCCAAACAGGATTCCGGCGACGATGACCTCTCGGGCTTTTTTCGATTCTATCGCTTTGAGAGCATATAGCAATAGAAAAGGAAGCAAATAAGTCGAGCAGATATTCAAATGATGCCCTGCATGCGCCAGACGAAACGAGTTAAATGATATGACCTGTCCCCCGATAAAGGCAGCAGCCGCACCGAAACCGAGATATCGACACAACAGATATCCGCCATAGGCGGTAAGCACGAAGGTAAACAGCATGATCAGGTTATAGGCCGGCACCAGACCGATAAGCGGTTGCAGGGGAACAGCTATCAGGCAATTGAGCGGTGAGAAGGTATGAAAATACAGATTGGATCCTTCGGGGTAAAAAAGATAGTCGGTATAAAACGGCCAGGAATTCAGTTCGCCTACGGCGAAACCGAACCACCATAAATTCCAGACAAAAAGTTGATTGTCCTCCGGCGGTCCCAGTATCGCCGTAAAATCGGTCAGCAACGGATAGGTGTTGATCGCCGCCAGAATCGTATAAAAGATCAGGACAAGCAGCTGCCGCTTGAACGAATGAAGCTTATCCGTTTGGACCATGGCGCTTCAAGATCGCCCTGACCTCTTCGACCAGATGCGCCCGCGGAACCTGAATCTGCGCCGGCTGCTCCTTGCGCCATTTGTCGCGTTCGCTTATCTCGGCCGAAAGCTTTGCACCAAGTTTGAGGTCTTTCAGGGTAACTTGACCTCCGGCGAATTCATCCTCGCCGGCGATCACCGCCACCGTTATGCCGTTTTGGTCGGCATATTTTATCTGGGCCCGGATTCCTTTCGACCCGAGATACAGGTCGGTATCGATACCTGCCCTGCGCAACTCCGCGGCCATCGCGATATATTCGGCCAGCCTCGTTTTGTCCATTACCGTAACCAGAGCCGCGGGTGCGCCGCTGTCCGACTTTTCGGCTCTGCCGGCGTAGGCGACGAGCAGCCGATCGATACCGATCGACGCCCCCGTCGCGGGGATTTTTCGGCCGGTGAATCTTTCGATCAACGAATCGTAACGTCCGCCTCCGGCCACGCTGCCGAACTGGCCGGGTGAGTACGTGGTGAGCTACTCGGTGACG
>CAZHVC010000270.1:0-3434 GCA_964535765.1 uncultured Ignavibacteria bacterium
TCGCCCGCAGCAGGATCACGAGCTCCGTCCTGCGGGTGCCGTCGAGCTGGTGGCCGATAGCAATCTGTCAAAGGACGTGTTCCGTTCGACGCTTTCCGGATTGATCGACAGCAAAGACAAAAGAGATAAATTGTCCGAATCCGCCTTGAAGCTCGGCAACACCGGCGGCGCCGATATCATCGTAAAGGAAATCATCGGACTGATATGAAATTCAAAAGAATAAAGAAACTACATTTCGTCGGTATAGGGGGGACGGGCATGTGCGGAATCGCCGAGGTGCTGCATAATCTCGGCTACACCCTGACCGGCAGCGACCAGAAAAGGAGCGAGGTCACCGAATACCTCGAAAAAATCGGTATCAAGATCAGCTATGACCACCGCGAAAGTAACGTGGGCGACGCCGATGTCGTGGTGTATTCATCCGCCGTAAAGCCCGACAATCAGGAATTGCAGGCTGCGCGCCAGAGAAAGATACCGGCGATCCCGCGCGCCGAAATGCTGTCGGAGCTGATGAAGCTGAAGTTTTCCGTGGCCGTCGCCGGAACCCACGGAAAAACAACCACCACTTCGCTCATAGGTCATGTTATGGGCGCCGCCGGATTCGATCCCACGGTCATCGTCGGCGGCAGGGTGCTGGGGGTCGGCACGAACGCCTATGTCGGCAAGGGTGATTATCTGGTGGCGGAAGCCGACGAATTCGACCGCTCGATTCTTCGGTTCTATCCGACGATCGCGGTTATTACGTCGATCGAAGCCGAGCATATGGAATGCTATGAGGGCATGGACGATCTTTACCGGAGTTTTGCCGAATTCGCCAACCGGGTGCCTTTTTATGGAAGTATCATTTACTGTCTGGAAGATGAAGGCCTGCGCTTCATTCGCGATAGATTCAGCCGGCCGAGCATTTCTTACGGATTTTCCCGCCATGCCGACCTGTTCGCGACGGATATGAAATTCAGCCAAAACGGTTCCGAATTCACCTGTTGCAACGGCGGCGGCCGTCTGGGAGAGGTGCGGGTCCCGCTTTTCGGAAAGCACAACGTGTTGAACGCGCTGGCGGCTATCGCTTTGGCTCTCGATGTTGAAATTCCGTTCGAGACCGCGGTTAAGGCGATCGAGAATTTTCCCGGTGTCGGCCGCAGGATGGAGTATGCGGGGGCGGTTAACGGTATCCGTATTTATGATGATTTTGCGCACCACCCGACCGAAATAAAAACCACGCTCGCCGGAGCCAGAGAAAGTTTCCGAAGTCGGATAATAGCGGTGTTCCAGCCGCATTTGTATTCGCGGACGAAGGCTTTCGAAAAGGAATTCGGGGCGGCCTTTTTCGATTCCGACGTGTTGATCGTAACCGATGTTTTTGGTTCGCGCGAACAACCTATCGATGGGATAAGCGGATTATTGGTGGCCGAATCGGCGATCCGCGCCGGACACAAGGATGTGCTATATGTGCCCGATAAAAGCCAGATTCCGGCGCTGTTGAAGACCCGCGTTCGGGAAGGCGACGTCGTAATCGTGATCGGTGCCGGCGATATCAACCGCCTGACGCCGATTATTTTGCAGGAATTGAAAAAATGAAAAAAGCGGCGGCCCTCACGCTGGCGATTGGACTCGGCATCCTCGGCGGCAGATTGGCTTATCTGCAAGCGGGCCGGTTGTCTTTGTTCAAGCTACAGGAGATACGGTTGAAGTGTACATCGGATATCGACGATGAATCGATTATTTCCACCGCCGGCCTGAGAATCGGCGAGTCCGTTTTCGAACAGGACCTGCGAACCGCCGTCGCCAACATAATGCAAATGCCCGCCGTCCGCCAGGCCGAAATCACCCGCAAGCCGTTCGGAAAAATCGAAATCGACGTCCAGACCGAAGAACCGATATTGTTGGCCAAATTCGATCGCCTTTACGGTTTGACCAGAAGCCAAAAAATCATGGCTCTTGCGGAACCGGATTTGAACCTGCCGATCTTAACCGGTTTCCAAAGCCGGAACCCCCGTGAGCTGGTGACAAATAGGAGTGCCGGCTGGCCGGATCGCTTGAGAATGAGTTATGCGATTAGCATCATGGAACAAGCCGCAAATGTTTCGCCGGGTCTGGCGGCGCGCATCGCCGAAATAAACATTTCAAATCTCTCTCAGGCCGATATTTTTATCGAGCCTAAGGCGATAAAAGTGATAATCCCTCTGAACAATATTGAGAAATCGTTTCGAAGACTGGCCCGCCTCGATGAGTTGAACCGTCTGGATGAGGCCGGCATTATCGATATGCGGGGAGGAAGAGTGATCAGCAGAATCGGAGATACGAATGCCGAAAGATGAAATCCTTGTCGGACTCGATATAGGCAGCACCAAGGTTGCGGTGGTGGCGGCGCAGCCCGAGGGGGAAAGCGGATTGAAAATTCTCGGATTCGCAAAATCGCCGTCCGAGGGAATCAAACGTGGTTTGATCGTGGATCTCGAAAGAGTCGTCGGCTCCATCGAGGCGGCGGTCGCCGATGCCAGAATGGTCAGCGGTTGCAAGATCAAAAGTGTCGATGCCGCTATAGCCGGAGAACATATAAAAAGTATCAACAGTCGCGGCGTAATCGCCGTCGGCAAAGGGAATTCCGAAATAAGTCGTTCCGATGTCAACCGGGTGGTCGAGGCGGCGCGCGCCGTCGCACTTCCCGCAGATCGGGAAATCATCCATGTCTTGCCCCAGGAATATACGGTTGACGACCAAGCGGGGATCACCGACCCGGTGTGAATGAACGGCACCAGACTTGAAGTCAGCGTGCACATAGTGACCGGATCGATAGCCGCCGTGGCCAATCTGGTAAAGGCAATCGAAAAAGCCGATTTGGAAGCAGGCGAACTGGTGTTGGGACCCCTGGCCTCATCTTACGCCGTTCTCAATCCCGATGAGCGGGAGCTCGGCTGCCTCTTGATCGATATCGGGGGCGGGACAACCGATATCGCCGTCTTTGTTGACGGTTCGATAAGGCATACGGCGGTCCTCGGCATAGGCGGCAAAAACGTAACCAATGATATTGCGATTGGCCTCAGAACCCCGCTTGAACAGGCCGAACGGCTGAAATGCCTTCACGGATGCGCCTTGGCCACCCTGGTCGGCGCCGACGACTTGATCACCGTTCCCGGCGTGGCCGGGCGGGAATCGAGGGAAATCGCCCGCTCGGTGCTGGCCTCGATTATCGAGCCAAGGGCGGAGGAGATGTTTTCGTTGGTTGCCCGGGAGTTAAGCCGGGTAAACCTGACCGAATCGTTGACCGCCGGCGTCATCCTTACCGGCGGCGGATCCAAGTTGGCTGGAATGACCGAACTGGCCGAGCAGATTTTCGATCTTCCCGCCAAAGTCGCCCGTCCGAGCGTTTATTACAATGACCATCAACAAGATCTTGAACCGGAGCTGGCCACCGCCGTGGGTCTGGTCAGATA
>CAZHVC010000271.1:0-3426 GCA_964535765.1 uncultured Ignavibacteria bacterium
GAAGTCGCCTGTACCGGGATGCATGGTGCGAATCGGCTGGCCTCCAATTCGCTGCTCGAAGCGGTTGCTTTCGCCGATTTTGCCGCAAACTGGACTAAGAAGAATTTGCGGCCAAAGGCCAGATACAAAGGAATGGCACTGCCGCCCTGGGATGAATCGGGAGTTTTCGATCACAAGGAATGGGTTGTCGTCTCCCATGATTTTCAGGAAATTCGTAAGCTCATGTGGGATTACGTCGGCATCGTCAGATCGACCGATAGGCTGCGTAAGGCTTATGATCGTTGTCTGGTGATACGCAAACATATCAAGGAATTCTATCGCAAAAATCCGGTGCGAGCGGAGGTGCTGGAATTGCGTAATATCGCCGACGTCGCATTGATTATCATCCGCTCGGCTTTGCTGCGGCAGGAATCGCGGGGATTGCATTATAATATCGACTTTCCCCAAAGAGACGATTCCCGTTTTAGACGGGATACGATCATTCAAAGGGATTTCAATTGATTTCCCCGGATAAGATAATCGTTTTAGACTTCGGGTCGCAATATTCGCAACTGATCGCCCGACGTATCCGCGAATGCCGGGTGTTTTCCGAGCTCGTTCGTTATGACACGAGACCTCCGGAAAAAATTTCGGCCGATCTGAAAGGGATAATACTTTCCGGAGGTCCTGCCTCGGTGCATGATCGCGGTTCGCCCCGCCTCAATTTGCGCTGGTTTGATCTCGGAATCCCGATTCTCGGGATTTGTTATGGGTTGCAGTTGATAGCCGATCAACTGGGCGGTGTCGTCCGCCGCAGCGCCGATCGGGAATACGGGCCTGCCCGTTTGAGGCTGACCGACAGTCGTTCCAAGCTGCTGGCCGGATTGCCGCATTCGTCGCGGGTTTGGATGAGCCATGGCGATTCGGTAATTAAAATCCCCCCTGGTTTCAGAATAACCGCGGCGACCGAAACCCTGAAATTCGCCGCATTCGAAAACGACGCCCGTTCAATTTATGCAGTCCAGTTTCACCCTGAAGTGGCTCATACCGAATTCGGTGCGAAAATAATCGAAAATTTCGTCCGAAAGATCTGCCGCTGCCGGGCGAATTGGACCGCCAAATCGTTCGTCGATTCCCGTATCCGGCGTCTGAAAGAGGAAATAGGGCACGCCAAAGTAATCTGCGCCGTCTCCGGCGGGGTTGATTCTACGGTTACGGCGGTTCTATTGAAACGGGCGATAGGCAGAAATTTGTTTTGCATTTTTATCGATAACGGACTACTCCGGTCAGGTGAGGCGAAACGAGTGGTCGCCTCATATCGCAAATTGGGACTGCCTTTGCGCCATATCGATGCTTCGGCCGTTTTTCTGCGCCGCCTGAAAGGAATCGCCGATCCCGAAAGAAAGCGGAAGACAATCGGAAAAACCTTCATTGATGTGTTCACCGCCGAAGCAAGAAAAATCCGCGGCATAAGCCACCTTGCGCAAGGCACACTTTATCCTGATGTGATCGAATCGACTTCGTTCAAGGGGCCGTCGGTCAAGATTAAATCTCACCACAACGTGGGCGGATTGCCGGCCAAGATGAATCTGAAACTCGTTGAACCTCTGCGGGAGCTGTTCAAAGATGAAGTGAGAGCGGTTGGGGCGCAGTTGCATATACCGGCAGAGCTTCTCAGCCGTCACCCTTTTCCGGGACCAGGCCTGGCGGTGCGAATCCTCGGCTCCTTGACTGCGGAAAGGCTCGAAATCGCCCGCAAAGCCGACGATATCTTCATTAAAGAGCTCGTTCGGGCGAATTTGTATGATTCCGTTTGGCAGGCCTTCTGCGTTTTGCTGCCGGTGCGAAGCGTCGGGGTAATGGGCGACGAAAGAACCTATGAAAACGTGATCGCTCTGCGCGCCGTAACTTCGGCCGATGCCATGACCGCCGATTGGGCGCGTCTACCGGAGGATTTTCTCGGGCGCGTCGCCAATCGGCTTATCAACGAAGTCAAAGGAATAAACCGTGTCGTTTACGACATCTCCTCGAAACCGCCGGCGACGATAGAATGGGAATAACCGAATATCGAAAGCGGTCCATTTGAGAAAAATATTTGCATCTATTTGGAACTTCGAATAGCGAAGGCCGATTTAACAATTCAAAAATATGCAACTGCGAGAAACGCTAAAAAAAATCTGGCGGTTTCTAAAACCGCCGATGACCTTGAAAGAAGCCAAAACCAAGGGGCCGCTTTATCTTGGATTGATAATACTCTTCTATCTTGTCCGCGATCTGTTGCTTTATGTGGTCTTGCCGCTCACGGCCTGCCGGGCGATCTGCAATTGATCCGACCTGTGGAAAAATCATAGCTGTATAGCTGGTGTCCTCTTTAGCCTTGAATATGGCTCTTTTTTGCCGTATATAACCCAGCGACCGATGTATGCGTTTGTCATTAATACTCTAACCGTGCTGCTCGGAGCGGCCGTAGGACTGCTGGCGGGCAATAGATTGAAAGATCAGTACAAAAATATAGTCCTTTCCGCACTCGGATTGGTCACCATCGCCATTGGCGTCAAGATGGCGATCGGCACCGAAAATTTTCTTTATGTGGTCGGTTCGCTGATCGTCGGCGGGTTTCTGGGTCAGTGGCTGCGGATCGAAGAGAGGCTGGAATCGCTGGGGGAATACCTCAAGCAAAATACCGGTTCGCAAGGAGGGAATTTCGTGCTGGGATTCGTGACGGCTTCCCTGCTATTTTGCGTCGGTCCGATGACCGTCGTCGGCTCTTTCGAGGACGGCCTTTACGGCAAAGGGGAACTGATTTATATTAGGTCGCTGATGGATTGTTTTGCGGCCGTTGCCCTTACGGCAGCGTTCGGGATCGGCGTGCTTTTTTCCGCGGCCGTCGTTTTTATTTATCAGGGAACACTTACCTTGCTGGCGAAGTATCTTGAATCAGTATTGGTTCCGGCGGCGGTGAACGAAATGTCGGCCGTCGGCGGCGTCATCGTTATCGGTATTGGGATCAACGTGCTGGGATTGTCGAGAATCAGGGTGGGGAATCTGATTCCGGCGCTGCCTTTGGCCCTCATGGCCGCCTTGTTCGGCCGGTGATAAGAACGGATGAAAAACGGTAATTAGGCTATGATTAATCGAATTGAGTCGGGGAGTAAAGATGGCATATTCAAAATTGCTCGACAAACGTCATGAATCGACCAGGGCCAAACTCGGATCGAAAAGCAAGATCTGTCTTTTGAGCGGCCGCGATATCTTCAAGGCGATTTGCGACCGACAGATGATGCTTATGGCCTGCAACATCCGCATTAAACATGTGGTTCCGGGAATTATGCGGGCCGCTCAAGAGCTCGACGCCATAGTCGGATTCGAGCTTGCTAAATCAGAAGGGAATATCGACGGTGGCTATACGGGTCAGAATCCCGCCCAGTTTTTCGAGATGCTTATCGG
>CAZHVC010000272.1:0-3421 GCA_964535765.1 uncultured Ignavibacteria bacterium
GGCCGAGGCCGCTATTGTCGGGAAATACAGCAGGGCTTCCGTTTCGGTCAAATGACTTTTGGCCCATTCATCCGCTGACTGAAGATTGGAAATCGAAAACGGCGGCGGCAACGGCGAATTGACCTTTTCAAGACATCCTGATCACGTTGCGGATGGTTTTGCCGAGTTGCTGCATGGTGTAAGGTTTTTTCAAATAGGCGCGCACGCCCTTTTTCTCCGCCTCGATCACTCTATCCGACTCCGAATAGCCGCTGGCGATTATGACTTTTGAATCCGGTTTGAACTTCAGGATTTCCAAATATGTATCCAATCCGTCCATGCCGCCTTCCATAATCATGTCGAGCACGACGACATCGAAATCGCCTTTCCGGAGAATCTCGATCGACTCCTCGCCGCTGGCGGCGACGCTGACATTATATCCGAGCGAACCGAGGATTATCGAAGCCAGCTCTCGTTGCTCCTCAAGGTCATCGACAACCAGAATCTTCTCGCAGCCGCGGATATCCACCTGCTTTGACTCGCCGCCGGTCAAATCTTCTTCCAATAGGGGAAGATAAATAATGAATTCCGTGCCGCCGTTGACCGAGCTTGCGACATCGATATAGCCGTTATGATCCTTGACTATGCCGTAAACGATCGAAAGGCCGAGGCCGCTGCCGCTTCGACCGAGTTGTTTCTTGCTGTAAAATGGTTCGAAAATCCGTTTCAAGTCGTGCGGCTCGATTCCGATTCCGGTATCCGAGACCGTCAGGATGGCGTAATTCCCTTTTTCAATGTTGTCAAAACCGCCGAGGAGTTTATCAACATGACAATGACGTGTGGCGATTCTCAGTATCCCGTAGTTCGCCATGGCGTCGAAAGCATTGATCACGAGATTCTTCACCAGTTTTGTCAGGTGAAAAGACGAACCCCTGACCTTGAGCTCGTTATCGGCCAGATTGATTTCGGTGGAAATCGCCTCATGTTTTTTGTGCAACTGAATGAATTCCGGCGATTCGAGGTAGTTATTGACAATTGAATTAAGATCGAGCGTGGTCATCTCATAACGGTCACGCCGGGCCATCATGAGCAGGTCTTGAACCGCCTCGGCTGCTTTTTTCGCCGAAAATTCGATTTTTTCGAGGTGTTTCAATGCAGGATTGTCGGGTGCGATAAGTGTCCGGATGATATCGGGATAGGCGGCCAAGGGACCCAAAATGTTGTTCAGATCGTGGGCCACCCCGCTGGCCAGCATCCCGAGTGATTCCATCCTTTGGGCGCGCGCCAATCTTTCCCGCAGTTCCTGCTTATCTTTTTCGGCTTTTTTCTGCTCGGTGATATCTCTCAGTATGGCCATTGATCCTATCATGGCGCCTTCACCACTGATTACCGGAGTAGCCGACACGAGCAGGTTGCGTATTTGGCCGTCCTTGCGTCGAATCGCCATTTCATATTTGCCTGACTCTTTTTCTTTTCGCTCACTTGACTGAGCAAAAAACAGTCCGCGATCTTCCTCGACGATAGTGCTCGGTATGTCCAATTTCAGCATCTCGTCCAACGTGTAACCACCTATATCGCAAGCGGCCGAATTGGCAAAAATGATTTTGAGCTCCGAATCGATCACGACCAAACCGTCGGGGATCGCATTCACGAGGCTTCGGTATTTTCTTTCTGATTCGCGCAAATCATCCTGAACTTTCCTGTAAAGTATGGCTGCGGCGATTTGCGGCGACAACGTTTCGACCAATTGCAGGTCCTCAGGGCTGTAAGGCCGCTCGTTCGAGTATTCGTATACGGCGGCAACGCCGAACACTCTTTCGTCGGACCGCAGGGGGAATCCCAGCCATTTTGAGGGAACCGGCCTCGTCGAATCATATTCGGCGGCCTCAACCATCCGGCGCAGTTCTTCGCCATGAAATGTCAGCGACCGTCCGGATTGCATTGCCTTGTCGTTCAAAATTTTCGCAAGCGGCCGATCCTGAAAATCAGCGCCAATTTCCGAATCCAGGATGAAAGGAAACGAAACAGCGCCATCTTGATTTTGATTGTCGTAAAGCGCTACATAAAAGTTCGAGGCATCAATCAGGGCGGCAAGGGCGATCTGGACGGCGGCCAACATCTTCTCCATGTTTTCCGATTTCATGGCGCCTTCCAATATCTTAAGATGCGCTTTCTGGGCCGCTTCCAGTCGCTTGGATCGGTCTTTGTTGCGCACGAGAGCGAGCAAAACGTCGTTGCCGTCGAGATTAGCCCGGCGCAGATTGACCTCGACCCAAAAGATCCTGCCGCTTTTGTCTTTTGCCGGCCAGTCGAATATTTGAGCGTTTCCTGCCGCAGCCGCTTGAATGAGTTTCAGGGCGCTTTCATCATCGTAGTTGGGGATATTGGCGCTTAACTGCGCCACTGTCATGCCTTTGGCTTCGTCCGGAGTGTAGCCGTACATATCGTAAAAGTAGCGGTTGACGTTCAAAATGGCGCCTGTCCGCATATCGTGCACGAACACGGCGTCGTTGATTTCGTCGAAAGCGGCCATGTAGCTTTCACGGCTTTTTCTCCGGCCAGCGGCTGAAACTGGATTTGATGATAACGGCTTGATTTTGGATTGAGGCTCTGTATATACCATTTTATACACCTTTTTGAAGGTGCGGAAACGATCATGGGGATCTTTATCCCCCTGTATTTAATCGACTACCCGTTAGGCGGAATGCAGCCGTAATTTCCGAAATCCACATTCGGGCGCCACCTGTCGTTGCAAAATGAAATGGCTCCTCAGTGATAGGTGATCGGCCGGCGGTCGATTGGGCATAGCGAATTTTCAAAAGCAGGATACTACTGCACGGTGACCGTTCCGCTCATCGAGGGATGAAAGTTGCAGTGGTAGGTGAATACGCTGGCGTTATTGAATGTGTGGGAATAGCTTTGCCCGCGATTCAAGGTTGGACTGGCCAACTCGCTCCCCGTATCCGATGTCACCGTATGCGGAGCGCTGTCGTCGTTGCGCCAGGTTATAGTGGTGCCGACCGCCACCGTCATTGTTGCCGGGTTATAGGCAAAACCGGAAATGAAAACGGAATTAGGCGGGATATTGGCTCCGCTTCCGGTGTTGGTCGACTTTTTGCCACAGCCGCTCAACAAAAAGAGGCCGATGATGGCCAAGCCAATGAGGCCGGATTTTGCGATCAATCTTGTTGCTGACACAAAGTCCTCGTGGTTTGATATGTTTAGCCTCCTGTTTATCCTTAGTAAACCGGTTGCGGCCGCCGCCGGTTTCCGTCTTGATTATCCCCCTATTCTGAAAAAAGTCGGCTTACCTATTCCACCCGACAAAGAAATCCTTTGAGATATTCGGATTGGGGAAAGGAAAAAAGGACCGGATGATCCTGCGCCTGATGCAGCTGTCGGGTGATCTGAACTTTGCGTCCCGAGTCAACGGCTGCCCAAG
>CAZHVC010000273.1:0-3417 GCA_964535765.1 uncultured Ignavibacteria bacterium
GTTGAAATGATTGCCTCGGACCCTCACCGTAATCGGCGGCGGGGTCATCGGCCTGGAATACGCCTCGATATTCGCGACTCTCGGCATTCAAGTCACCCTGACCGATCGGCGCCAGCAATTGCTGAAATTCGTCGATCGCGAAATCGTCGATTCACTGATTCACCAGATGCGCCAGGCGGGTGTGGTTTTCAGGCTCGGCGAGGATGTGGAGTCGGTGAAAGTCGATCGGGGAGAAAAAACGAATGTGCTGGTTACGCTGAAATCGGGGAAAGTAATCCGATCGGAGATCGTGCTGATATCTTTGGGCCGACGCGGGAATATCGACGGCTTGAATCTGGCGGCTGCGGGGCTGACGGCCGATCAAAAAGGGTTGCTGAAAGTCGATCGCCATTACCGCACCGAAATCGAAAATATCTATGCGGTGGGCGATATAATCGGTTTCCCCTCGCTGGCCTCGACCAGCATGGAGCAGGGACGACAGGCCGCGTATCATGCTTTCGATCATTCCTGTCCCCTTCTGCCGAACCTATTCCCCTATGGGATTTATTCCATTCCAGAAATATCATATGTCGGCGAAAATGAAGCGACCCTTTCGGCCAAGGCAATTCCTTATGAGACCGGGATTGGCCGCTATCAGGAAACCGCCCGCGGCCAGATTCTGGGCGATTTCACCGGCCTGCTTAAGTTGATAGTCGATCGGCGGAGCAAAAAACTGCTGGGTGTCCACGCAATTGGAACCGGAGCAACCGAGCTCATCCATATCGGGCAGGCGATAATCAGCCTGGGCGGCACGATCGATTATTTGATGGACTCGGTTTTCAATTACCCGACGCTGGCGGAATGCTACAAAATCGCCGCCCTCGACGTCGTCAGCAAGCTCGAATAAACGGCAATATCTTTTGGCGAACGGGTGATCCGGGTCAAATTCAGGTGCCGGAACGGCCGCGACAGGGCCGACCGACCGACAAAATCGATCCCCGCCGGAACGCATGAAAGCGGAGGCGTCGGGATCGAGACCGGGTCGACCCGCCCTGATACATTTCCGGCCGGCGGTAAACGGCTATCATAGACTTCTGATTTTGTTGCGGCCGGTCTTGATTTTTTTCGTGGCGTTTCGCGTATCGACGATCAAACGGGAATTATCGACGATCCACTGATAATCGTAAGTCGAATGATCGGTGACGATCACCACGCAATCGAATCCGGCGAGAGCCGGGACCGTCAAACGGACCGATTTGGCCAGCATGTTGCCATCGAGGCGAATTGACGGCACGTGCGGGTCATTGTAGGAGACATCGGCGCCTTTTTCCATCAGCAGTTTTATTACATCCAGGGCCGGCGATTCGCGTACGTCAGAGATATCCTTCTTGTAGGCTACACCGAGCACGAGAATTTTCGATCCCTTGATCGATTTCTTTTGATCGTTCATCGCCGCCGCCACCTTTTCGACCACATATTCGGGCATATGTGAGTTGATATCGCCGGCCAGCTCGATAAATCTGGCGTAATAATTGAGCGACCGAAGTTTCCATGACAGGTAATGAGGGTCGATCGGAATGCAGTGTCCGCCCAGCCCCGGACCGGGATAGAATTTCATGAAACCGAACGGCTTGGTGGCGGCCGCATCGATAACCTCCCAGACGTTTATCTTGAGCTTGTCGCACATAAGGGCGACTTCATTCACCAGCCCGATATTGACCGAGCGAAACGTGTTTTCCAGTAATTTCACCATCTCGGCGGCCCTGGTGGAGCTCACCGGAACAACTTCCGTGACGATCTGGCGATAAAGCAGCTCGGCGACACGGGTGCACGTCGGCGTAACTCCACCGACGATTTTCGGTGTGTTATGGGTGTTGTAATTCGGATTGCCGGGATCGACCCGTTCGGGGGAAAAGGCCAGAAAAATATCGACTCCGGCGCGGAAATTCTTGCGTTCGAACATCGGCAACACCAATTCTTCGGTGGTGCCCGGATAGGTCGTCGATTCGAGAACGATCAACTGCCCCGGGTGAAGATATTCTTCTATTTCCGAGGCCGCCGCCAAAATATAGGAAACATCGGGATCCTTGGTTTTATTCAGCGGCGTCGGGACGCAGATCGATACGCAATCGCAGTTCTTCAGATAAGAAAAATCGGTTGTGTTGGTCAATCGTTTCAGATCGACGAGTTCTTTTACCTGATAATCCTTGATATCATCGACATCGGACTTGCCGGAATTCAGCGTCTTGACCTTTTTCTTATTGATATCGATGCCAATGACTTTATAGCCGACCCGACCGAACTCGACGGCCAGGGGCAGGCCGACATATCCCATGCCGATAATACCGATCACCGCGGTGCGGTTAAGAATCTTCTCCTCGAGTTTTTTGGCTGAGTCCGGCGGCCTGGTCATACGGCCCTGAGCCGCCGCCCTTTTCGTTTTTGATTTGGTTGGTGCCATCGATTCTCCTATTAGTTCGTTATAATATCTTCCGTCTCCCGTCAGACCGCTTATGGCGGCTGATACCCCATCCGTCCTTCGGATCGGGTTATTCTTTTATGTTATTGAGCCAATAGTCATACATATCTTTCAGGGTAGTTTTAATGTCCACCGATGGCCGCCAGCCGGTATCCTTCGTCAGTTTTTCCGAGGAGCCTATCAATATCGGTATATCGACCGGCCGCAGGCGCGATGGATCTTCGCTGATCATGATCTTCCTGCTTGAGAACGAGATTATCGTTCGTAATAGTTCCTCCAGCCGGTAGCCGACACCCGAACAAACGTTATACGCCTCTCCGGGAACACCTTTATCGACCACGGCCAGGTAGGCCTCAATCGTATCTTTGACATCGGTGTAATCCCGACAGACATTCAAATTACCGACCTTTATCTGCGGCGCCGCCAGCCCCAGTTCGATTTTCGCGGTTTGAAAAGCCCAATCCGACAGGACGGCCTGGGTGCCTTGAGCCGGTCCGCAGTGGGAAAAGGCGCGCGCCCGGTAAACCGGCATCTTATAAGCCTTGAAATATTGATACCCCAGCATATCGACTGCGGCCTTGGATACTCCGTAGGGATTGACCGGTGCAAGAGGGGCGGTTTCCCGGACGGGGACATCCTCCGGCCTAAGCTGGCCATATATCTCCGATGATGAAACGAGCAGCACCTTGGCCTGACGTTTAAGTCGTGCGACAGCCTCAAGCAAGTTAAGCGTGCCGATAACGTTGACGGCGAATGTTTGCCCGGGGTTTTCAAAAGAAAGTTTCACCGACGACAATGCCGCCAGATGGAAAACCACGTCCGGGGAGTGGCGCCGAATAGTCCAGCAAAGCTTGTCGAAATCGCAAAGGTCCCCTTCGGTCACCTGGATCTTCGCCGGAAAAACCCCCTCCTGAACGTCCTGCTTCAGGGCGAATCCCGCGACATCCTGGCCGCTTTCG
>CAZHVC010000274.1:0-3417 GCA_964535765.1 uncultured Ignavibacteria bacterium
CGCCCGGCTGACGCGCCTTATAAAAATACAGCAGGAAATCACCAAGAAAAAAGCAAATGCCTGGATAGGCAGAACCGTGGAGGTTCTCATCACCGGAGAAAGTCGGCGGAAACCGTCGAGGCCGGCGGGGATCACCAGAGGCGGCCAGAAACTATTGATTGGCAACAAAGAATCACTGCCGCCCGGCGAACTTGTAATGGCCGAAGTGGTCGAGACCAGGGGGAATACTTTGATCGGCAACTTGATTTGAAATCATAAACGCTTGACAATTTTTCCCGCCTATGGGATAATACTTAGGTTGCGACCGGTTTCCTTCTGACGGAAGCGGATCAGGCGTTCAGGGGAGCACCCTTGCGGATGCCGAGGACCGAGAAATAGATTATTATCGTTAGGATCGCTGGTGATGCTGAGGTTTTCGATCGCCCTGATTATCCATCCCGATGATCCGTTCGGCTGGGCGGTGATTTTCATAAGTCTGCTGTCTTTGGCCGTCGTGATTTTCGCCCTATTCCGGATTACCCGAACCTTGAAAACCGGCGACAGGAGGAATTCGGATCGGGTTCGCTCGGAGGCGATCGGAGGCATCATGCAGGTGGCGGCGACCCGCGACAGCCTGATCGAACTTCTCAATTACTCGCTCGACCGGATTCTCGAGCTGTTTTCGCTGAATTCGGGAGCGATTCATATTTATCATTCGGCCAAAAACATGCTGGTGATGGGGGCATACCGCGGCCTGTCACCGCTGCACGCCAGCCGCCTTGAGTTGGTCAATCCCGGTCAATCAGCCATCGGCCGCGCCTTGCAGAACAAGCGTGTTTTGATAATCCGCGATTTGAAAATCAGCCCCGATTTCGCCTTTTTCGGCGGCAAAGCCGAGGGATATTCTTTTCTTGCCGTTTCCCCGATTCTGGTCGAAAACGAATGTTGGGGCGTGATTACCCTTCTCGGGCGCAAGTCGTATTACAGGGGAATACTTGAGGTTTCACTTCTCGAACAATGCGGACTTCAGCTCGGTCAAGCCCTTAATATCGGGCGACAGAACCGCCGGATGGCGGCAAATTACGAAAAACAAAAAATGATCATCGATCATCTTTGCCATAGCCTACAGGGCATCGATTCGCGCGATGTCAGCGGCTGGCTTGGCAGGACCATAAACGGACATCCGGGCGGGTTTTTTGGAGGCGTCCGGTTGGTGGTGATTTCGGAATCCGGCGGCTCCTGGCGGGTTTTGTACCAGCACCCGGAAATTCAAACGGGTCCGATTCAGTATCATTTCGATATGGCGTTGGTGCTTTCAGGAAAGGTCCCGAAATCGAATAGACAGGTTCAAGTCAGAGAAATTGCGAAGAAAGAATTGGCGACCAACCCCGCGGCGGCATTTTTTGAAAAACCGGACTTGACAGCCCTTCGTTACTCTCATGATGGCGGCTCGATTATTGCGCTGGTGGACCTGCCGCGCGATACAATCGAAAGATCCTTCGCTCAGGATATGCTTATATTGCAGACCCTTCTCAAGTTATGTTTTACTGTCGGCAACCGTGAAAACGCCTTTGTTCCGGAAGATGAATCGCTGCGGGATTCCGCGGATATAATCAGCAACGTAGGCAGCATTCTGACCGATATCAAAGGCAAAATCGATCTCCTGAAAGCCGAATGTGAAGAGAACAACTCCGAGATAGTTCCCGAGCGTTTGGCCGCGAAATTGAAGAGCATCAGTGAGGATATCTCCCGGCGCTCGACCTTGCTTGTCCGACATGAACCGGTGGATCTGAACCTGATACTAAATGATCTGTTACAAAACAGCGATTTGAATTTCGATTTCAAGCCGGCTGTTCGGCCGATTTATTTGCATATTCCGGAAAGAGAATTCATCGACCTGATGCGCGACATACTCACCCGGGCATTCGAGGGCGATAGAAAAGTATCGCTGTCGATCGGCGCCGACAACGGCCGGGCGGCGATAACTATCGCAGGTGATGTCCGTCGAGATTACGATGCGGAATCGGTGGTGGAATGGTCGGGCAAATACGATCTGGTATTGAACATAGTTGACAGAAATCCGTCCTCGCATAAACAAACTGATGCTCTTTCTTCAACAAGCAAATCAAGCGGCCGCCGGGCGTTGATTATCGAGAGCCGCGATATAATCAAGGGACTGTTGGCGGATTATCTGGGGAAGCTCGGTTTTGACGCGGACATAGCCTTGACCGCCGCCCAGGCGCTCGCTATGATTGCGGATAAAGCGGAAAAAGGGACGCCTTATAATCTGGTGATCAGCGACATGACCCTAACCGATATGTCCGGCGCCGCCTTGGTTAAATCGATAAAAGAAAAAACCCCCGGGACTTATGCCGTTCTTATGGCAAGCTGGGGAGGTACGATCGCCGAAGAATCGCTGAAACAATTCGGGATCGACGCCGTAATCTACAAGCCATTCAGCCTTGAACAATTGCGTCAGGCGGTTATAGTGGAAAGCAGCCGGCTTGAATAACCCAGCCGTCATCTCCGATTTTACATTCAGCACCGACTGGAGAGTCCGTTTCAGTGAGGTCGATCTTCAGGGAGTGGTACATCACTCGGAGATAATCAAATACTTCGAGATCGCCCGGATCGAATACTGGCGGTGCCTCGGCCTCAACTACACCGAATTCAGAACGGCCGGATATGAATTCGTCGTCGCCCGAATCGATTGCGATTTTATCAGGCCGCTTCATTTCGATGAAATCATCAGGGTGTATGTGCGGACTTCGGCGGTATCGCGCACCAGCGTCTTGATCGATTATTTGATTCTGGATGATCGGCACCAGCCGGCGGTCTCCGGCAACACTCTGATGGTCTGCGTGCGGGTCGGAATCGGGAAACCGTTCAAGCTGCCTGCTTCATTTCTTGAAACAGTCAAAAGGTACGAGAAAGCCGGAACGGTCGAAATCAGGTCGTCGCGCGACTTCCACTGATTCGATTGATCCCTTTCAACCGCCCATATTTTATTCTTTTACATAAACCAGGAGGCGGAAGGCGACGATAAAGCTATTGACAAGCCGGCATTTTTGACTAATTTGGCCTCAACGGGGCGTAGCGCAGCCTGGTAGCGCACATGGTTCGGGACCATGGAGTCGGAGGTTCAAATCCTCTCGCCCCGATTAATGCACCAATCTTCCGGATAGATCGTCATGATATTCTGGTCATAACACGATGTTTCTGTTGCGTCGAAATCCGATTGAAAATATATATACAGCATGATTAATTCGGCCGTCGGCATAATCGGAGCATCGAACCCCTCGGAAAAGCATTACCAATATGCGGTTCGGGTCGGTCGGCTGCTGGCCGAACGGGAGTTGACCGTAGTCTGCGGCGGTTTGGGCGGCGTCATGGAGGGAGTCTGCAAGGGTGCCTGTGAAGCCGGCGGCCTGACGGTGG
>CAZHVC010000275.1:0-3406 GCA_964535765.1 uncultured Ignavibacteria bacterium
CGGAAGTTACAGCAACAATGCCGATGATTCCCTGTTCACCACCGCATTTTCGATCACCGACTCCAACGCCACCCTTACCTTTTACCACTGGTATAATTTCGAAAACAGCTTTGACGGCGGCAACGTGGCGATCAGCGTCGACGGCGGCGCCACCTGGCAGGTGATCGATCCGGACGGTGGATACCCGGACGACCATATAACCGGCCTCGAACAAGAACCCGGTTATACCAATACCTCGGGCGGCTGGCTGCAGGCGGTATTCCCGATCGGTTCCTATGTTGGCCAGACGGTGAATTTCAGACTGCGGTTCGGCACCGATGGGTCGGTCACCCGCGACGGCTGGTTTATCGACGGTGTCGTGCTCAACGGTGGTATAAACTGGGGGACGTTGGAACCATCTCTCAGCGGTATTACGCCGACTTCATTCAATCTCGTGCTCGATTCCGGTTCCACGGTTACCCTGCCGCTGGTGCTCAGCAACGGCGGCCCCGGCCTGCTCAACTATTCGGCCTATACCCTCACCGACGGTCGTTTGCGCAGCAACCCGATTTCTTATCCGGAAGATGAAAATCCGGATAATATAATTAAGCGCGAAATCGGGAATCTGACTTATTACGACTATTCCGGCGACAAAGCCGATCGCAATTATGCCGCCGATGAAGGAACGATCACCGATTTCGGCGGACCCGATGGATTCGGCTACCGTTGGATCGATTCGAACGAGCCTCAGGGACCCGTTTACAATTGGGTGGACATCAGCACCAGAGGGATTCCGATACCTGGTCTCGGCGACGACACGAACGTCGGCCCGTTCGACATCGGCTTCAACTTTCCATTCTATGGAAATAACTTTTCGACTTTCAGATTCTGCACCAACGGCTGGATCAGTTTCACCTCGACGGTGACTACTTACAGCAATAGAATGCTGCCCAGCACACCGGAGCCGTACAATCTCGTGGCACCGTTCTGGGACGACCTGACGTTCACCAGCGCCGGCACGGCCTATTACCTGTCAACCGGTGATTCGTTGATCGTCTCCTGGCACGATGTTCCGCATTACGGCACCGGCGGGCCCTACACTTTCCAGATAATCCTGCTGGCCAACGGCAATATAATATTCCAATACCAGACCATGAACGCCCTGGTAAATGGCAGCACGACCGGAATCCAAAACAGCAACGGCAGCGTCGGCTTGCAGGTGGCGTTCAACCAGGATTACCTGATGGATAGTATGGCGGTGGAGATCAAATATCCGGTGTTTTGGCTAACTATCGATCCGCGGGCAGGTGTTATTTTCCCCAATCAGAGCGGAACTATCAACGTTACATTCGACGCCGAGGAGCTTCCTCCCGGAATGTATTCGGGGAGCATCCAGATAACGACAAACGACCCCGACCATCAGTCGGTGGCAGTTCCATGCACGTTGCAAGTGGTGAGAACCGATATCGCGGACGGCAATGGATCGCTTCCGGTGGAGTTCTCGCTGTCTCAGAATTTCCCGAATCCGTTCAACCCGACGACCGATATCTCGTTCGGGTTGCCAGCGGCCGGCCCCGTAAAACTTGATATCTATGACATTATGGGCAGGAAAGTGAAAACATTGGTCAACCACAATATGGCCGCCGGCGTGCACAAAGTGACCTGGGACGGACGAAGCGAGGACGGCGGCTCGGTAGGCTCGGGAATCTATTTCTACAGGCTGTCGTCGGGTGATAAATCGATCGCCCGCAAGATGGTAATGCTGAAATAGACGAACGCTTGTCATCTGACACAGGAAACGCCCCGAGAAATCGGGGCGTTTTTTTGCGGCCGGGTGGTTACGGGTTCTATATCTGTTCGTGACAAGGCGACCCTCACCGACGGACAATTCCGATGGGCGGCTACCACTAAGCGCAGACGCGGAACATGAGGCGAGTGCCTGACCACCCCGGTTCGGCGGGCATCATCGAAAACCGATCACGTTCACGAACGGCAAACCGACTATTGGGGTTTATAATAGGTCATCGCCTCCGGAATCAGCTCGCGTAGTTTTTTGATTCTTGTTTCATCGGAAGGGTGCGTGCTTAAAAATTCCGGGAGCGCACCTTGCGATTGGGCGGCCATTCTGGTCCAGAAATCGACAGCGCCTTGGGGATCGTAGCCGGCCATGGCCATGAAAATCAAGCCGAGATGATCGGCCTCCGATTCGTGAAGCCGACTGTAGGGCAACAGGACTCCGATCTGTGCGCCTATACCGAAAGCGGCCAGGAAAAGATCTTGCGTCTGTTGCGGTTTTTCCTCGAGCGCTTTGGCCAGCGCCAGGCCGCCCATTTGCGTCAACAATCCCTGACTCATCCGTTCGTTGCCGTGATTGGCGACCGCATGAGCGATCTCGTGTCCCATAACCACCGCCAGGCCGTTTTCGTCTTTAGCCACCGGCAGGATTCCGGTGTAAACGACCACCTTGCCTCCCGGCATGCACCAGGCGTTCACCGCCGAATCCTCGACCAGATTGAATTCCCACTGATAACCCTTAAGCTCCGACGACATCTTTTTGGCGGCAAAGTATTGTTCGACGGCCCTCTGAATCTTTTCGCCGACGGCCCGCACCATCCTCGTTTGTTGCTGGTCGGTGGATAGTTTGGCGCTTTTCAAAAATTCCGCATACTGATTGAAGCTCATCGCATTGATCTGACCAGCAGGAATAAGACTGAGCTGGCGGCGTCCCGTCACCGGCACGGTGGCACAGGCATAAACAAGCAGCCCCACGATCGCGACCAGAAGCGTTTTCCTAAATCTCATGGTTACCCCTTTCATCGTTGCTTTATTCAAACGACGACATTGTAAAATGTTGACGGTTCTCAGGCAAGCAATTTGGCGGTCAGGCGGCCCGGAAAATGATCGTCGTTTCGGTCGGACCAATATTTAATTGACAGCCAGATTCTTTTCATAGATAATATACGACGCAGGATTTAATTCTGGCTTTCAATGATGGCTTCAAGGGACTCAAGCCGATAATGGGTGCCCGGTTAAGCTGTGGAGGAAAAATGAGGTTTAGGACCAATAAAAGTAAGCTGGGCGGCGCCGTTTCCAAACTGCAAAGTATCGTGCCACCGAAATCAACTTTGCCGATTCTGTCGAACATACTTTTCGATCTCGAGGGCGACAAGCTTGAGCTTAAGGTCACCGATCTGGACGTCTCGATGACATCGCTGGTCGAAGTTGAGGTGCTCAAGAAAGGGAGCATCGCGGTGCCGGCCCGGGTGTTTTCGGACATCGTAAGGGAATTGCCCGACTACGACCTTGAAATATCATCGACGGACAACCGGATGGAGATAAAATGCGGTGCGGGCGTTTATAAATTGTCGGGATTCGCCGCCGAGGATTTCCCCAAGCTGCCGGCGATTCACCTCGGCCGACAGGTCAA
>CAZHVC010000276.1:0-3400 GCA_964535765.1 uncultured Ignavibacteria bacterium
GGATATGCCTCGGGGGAACGTTATTCCGATCGTGACCATCGATTTCGTTACGAGCTGGAACTTCGCCTGATTGAAAGCAAATAGCCGGATTGTTCCGGTTTCCTTTGACAATCAATTAAAAGAGTTTGCATAAACTTCGGCCGTGGCTTATATTGTCATCGCCTGGGGAGAGTTGGGCATGAAAAAGCAGTTATGTGGCTTGTTTTCTTACTATTGATGGCGGTTGTCGTTTATGGTCTCCAGGAGCATTATCGCCATCGGCTTGTACTGAAACGGATCCCCGTCAGAATCCATATCAACGGCACTCGCGGCAAGTCGTCGGTAACGAGACTGATAGGCGGAGGGCTTAAGGGTGCAGGTAGGCGGGTGTTCATCAAGACCACCGGCACAAAACCACGGACGATCGATACGGACGGAAATGAAAAACCGATCTATCGCGTGGGAAAACCCAATATTATAGAACAACTGAAAATCGTCAGACAGGCCGCATCCGAAAAGGCCGAATTCTTCGTTGTCGAGTGCATGGCTGTCCAGCCCGACTTGCAATGGATAGCCGAACATAGAATGATAAAATCGCATGTCGGCGTCATCACCAATGTTCGGGACGACCACCTCGACGTCATGGGTCCATCGATCGACGATGCCGCAGTGGCACTGGCGGGAACGATACCCCGCCGCGGCGTTCTTTTCACCACCGAGAGAAGATTTCTTGACACCTTTAAGGCCAAAGCCAAATCGCTTGAAACCGAGGTCAGGTTCGTCGATTCGGCGGGCATCAGCTCGGAAGATCTGCGGGGATTTTCATATCTTGAACACAAAGACAATGTTGCGCTCGCCCTGGCCGTCTGCGGACATTTCGGCGTGGACAGACAAACCGCTCTGAAAGGAATGTACGCGATAAGTCCGGATCCGGGGGTTCTGCATAAATATATACTTCAACCCAACGGCAAGAAGATCGAATTCGTGAATGCGTTTGCCGCCAACGACCCGGACAGCTATCGAGCCATCTGGGCGATGCTCGATATTCACCGAACGGAGGATAGAAAACTGATCGTCCTGGTCAATTCACGCAAGGACAGGATCCAGCGGGCCGAGCAGCTCGGCGAATTTATCGCCACGGAGCTGGATGCTGATTTTTTTGTGATAAGCGGCGAATATACGCGTGCGCTTACGCATAGGGCGATTCATTGCGGTTTGCCTCCGGCCAAGATCAAAGATATCGGCGGGCAATCCGCCGCCCAGGTGTTCGAGTTCATCAAATCGATCACACCCAAAGAGTCCCTTGTCGTGGGGATAGGCAACATAGTAGGTTTGGGGGAGGAAATCGTTAATTATTTTGTCAGCAGCGGGAGGATGATTGCCTGAGGCGAGTTTAATTATGCAGGCCATAGGCCTGGGTCTGGTCGTCAGCCTGGTGTTTTCCGAATCCCTGGGATTGGCCGCCGGCGGCATGGTGGTTCCGGGTTACGTTGCCCTTATGATTCATCACCCGTTGAGAATCGCGGGCACGATAATCGTATCGCTTTTGACTTTTCTGACCGTCCGGTTTCTTTCCAATTATATGTTCATCTATGGCAGAAGGCGCACCGTGATGATCATCATCGTCGGCTTTTGCTTAGGTTGGATTTCCAAAGAGTTTTTCGTGATCACGCCGCGTGGAGCGGTTGACGAATTCGTGCTCGAATTTCAATCGATCGGATACATCATCCCCGGACTCATTGCCAACTGGATGGAACGACAGGGCGTGGTGCAAACGATAACGACCATGATAGTGGCCGGGGTTTTGGTGAGGATGCTGTTGATGATATTCACCGGCGGCGAGGTGATATTATGATTCAGCGAACCGGCAAACCCTCATTCGCCCTGCTTGTTTTTCTGGCCGTTTGTTCGATCTTTTTGTTTTACCTTGCCGAGAAAAGTCAGACACCGCTGAAAGCCGATCATTATGACCAAAAGATCAAAGCCGCCGAACTGGCCAGGAAAGCCCAGCTACTGGTGAAAAATGAATTATCGAACAGGGGATACGCTATCGACACCGAAAACGATCCCAATCTTACCGGTTTGATCGGTCCCCAATACTCGCTAATAACGACCGACCGGAGCAGTTTAAGAGACAAGCTGATTGCCACGAATCCGAACTTGGCGGCGGTCATAATCGATTATTTCAAGCGGGCGCATCTCGTGGAAGGCGACGTCGTGGCGGTATTTTTCAGCGGATCATTTCCGGGAGCCAATATCGCCGTGTTGGCGGCCTGCAAGGTGCTCGGGTTGAACCCGGTAATAATAACCTCGGTGGGAGCCTCGTCTTTCGGCGCCAACAGGGATGAATTCACCTGGCTGGATATGGAAAATATCTTCGTCGCTAATGGGATTTGGGAATACAGATCGGTGGCGGCATCGCTGGGCGGCGGCAATGACGAGGGCAGGGGGTTGTCGCCGGCAGGAAGGCAGCTACTCCAGGATGCGATAAAGCGAAACAATGTCGAATTGATTTCAACCCCGCAACCGAAATCGCCAGCGGACGCGTTGCAGAAAAATATCGCCAGGCGGATAAGCATTATCGACCGCGAAAGAGGAGAGCGCCAGTTGAAGGCGGTCGTAAATGTCGGTGGGGGGTTGGCGGCGGTCGGCTCGGCTCAAAACGCCCGTCTGATACCCCCGGGATTCAACGCTTCCTTGAGAGGAAGACAATTCCCGGCCCGAGGGGCGGTTAATATCCTGGCTCAACGCCGCCTGCCGGTGATTCATATTTTCGATATGAATGTAATCGCCGAAAAAGCCGGACTGCCGGTGGAGATTGTCGGCGAACCGGAGATCGGTCAAGGACCGATTTACATCAAACATCGCTATTCAGTTGTCTCCACCTCGATTTACACGCTGATTCTGCTGGTGATAGTGATAGTCGCCATTAGGCTCGATTTGCGTTATTTCATTTTTAGGAACAAGCACCTATTTGTCCGCAAAACCTGACGAGGATTTCAGATGGCAAGACTTATCCGCATAATGATCTGGATTTGTATTGGGCTGGCGCCGCTGGCTTTTGCCCAAAATGGAGAAAAAACAAAAACCAGGATAATCGTTCCTTTCGGAAAGCCGAGATATGTCCAGTTCGACGCCGGTAAAGGGAAAACATTTGTCTATCACGCACTAATAAAAGGTCAATCGCTCGGCTTTGCCATAGACGGTCCCGCCATGGTGGAAATCCGCAGTCGTGCCGGATTGTCCGGCGAAAACGTTCAGGCCGACTACCAAGTGCAGGTTTGGAATGGTGAGTATC
Source organism: uncultured Ignavibacteria bacterium (assembly GCA_964535765.1). Taxonomy (GTDB): domain Bacteria; phylum Zixibacteria; class MSB-5A5; order UBA10806; family 4484-95; genus JBBIRK01. The sequence goes on from CAZHVC010000276.1 coordinate 3,278, forward strand.
TCGTTCATGCCGAAAAGCATAAGGCAAAAAAAGCGGAGGGTAAATTAATCGGTTCAGGGCTGTTACCGGCCTTCGCGCGCGCCTTTCAATTCGATGTTCCAGTCGGGCTGCATAATTACAGGC
>CAZHVC010000277.1:0-3397 GCA_964535765.1 uncultured Ignavibacteria bacterium
ACTCGATATAGGCGTAATATATCAGGATAACGCTGGAGATGAAAAGGCCGGCCGAGCCTATATATTTGGCCGCCGGATTGTTCCACATCGCATCGAACATCCCGGGGACGCTGCCGTGACCAAGTCTGCCGCCGTATCTACCCATACCCCACTCAAGCCACATCAAGGGCAAGCCAAGGAACAAGAAGGCGACGACATAAGGTATCATGAAGGCGCCGCCGCCGTTCTGGGCCGCCTGGACCGGAAATCTCAAGAGATTTCCCAATCCTATGGCATTACCCGCCACCGCCAGGATAAGCCCGATCTTCGTAGCCCAATGCTCGCGCTTTTTTCTCGGATCAGACATGGTGTTTACCGCTGCTTTTTTACCTTTATTGGCAAGTTGGTTGCCGTTCGGTGATTGATCGGGCCGATCCCGGAGACACCCACCTCCGGGACCAGCCATGACGTTCGTCCGTTGTCTATATGAAAAGAGGAGCCAGCACCAAAGAGACAATCGCCATCAACTTGATCAAGATATTCATCGACGGTCCCGACGTATCTTTGAAAGGATCCCCGACCGTATCGCCGACGACGGCTGCTTTATGGGCGGCTGATCCTTTGCCGCCGTGAGCGCCAGCCTCGATATATTTTTTGGCGTTATCCCAGGCACCGCCCGCATTGGCCATCATCAGAGCCAACATGACTCCAGTCAACGTCGCTCCGGCAAGTAACCCGCCCAGAGCTTCTTTGCCTAAGACCAACCCGACTATAACCGGGACGCATACGGCAAGCAACCCAGGCACGATCATTTGCTTGATCGCCGAGGTGGCGGCGATCGCCACGCAACGTTCGGAATCGGCTTTCGCTTTGCCTTCCATTAACCCCTTTATTTCCTTGAATTGACGGCGAACTTCCATCACCATCGAGAAAGCAGCCTTGCCGACGGCGGTCATCGTTAGAGCCGCGATCAAAAACGGGATAAAACCGCCTATGAAAAGACCTATTACGACCCTGGAGTTGACCAGATTTATGCCTTCCTCAGTGAGGCCGACCGCCGAAGAATAAGCCGAAAAAAGCGCCAGGGCAGTCAAGGCTGCTGAGCCGATCGCAAATCCTTTGCCTATCGCCGCGGTCGTATTTCCCAGCGAATCAAGCTTGTCGGTTATCTTGCGGACGTCATGCCCGAGTCCGGACATTTCGGAGATACCGCCGGCGTTATCGGCGACCGGGCCGTAAGCGTCGACCGACATCGTTACGCCGATAGTGGCCAGCATTCCCACAGCCGATATTCCAATACCATAAAGCCCGCCGAATTTGTAGCCAACGAATACGGCAATACAGAGAACTATCACGGGCAGGGCGACGGACTCCATACCGACGGCCAGTCCCGTAATTAAATTGGTGGCCGGGCCCGTTTCCGATGCCTTGGCAATGGTTCTTATCGGCTTGGCCGAAGTATAGTATTCGGTCAACAGCCCGAGCGTAATCCCCGCCAGCGAACCGGCGACAATCGACCAAAACACGTTAATATCCACTCCGAGGTGCCGGCAAAGCCAGAATGTCGCCGCCATCATCAAGACCGCCGCCACGTAGGTGACGATTCTAAGCGTGGCCGCCGGATTCAAGGAGGAAAAAGCCCTTACCGAAATTATTCCCATAATCGAAGCAATCGCCCCCACGGCGGCAATCAAAAGCGGCAGGGCTACATAGCCGATCATCGACTGCCCCTGGCTCATTACGAGTGATGTCCCGAGCACGATCGAAGCGACAATCGAGCCCACATAGGATTCGAAAAGATCGGCGCCCATGCCGGCGACATCACCAACATTATCGCCGACATTGTCAGCTATTACCGCAGGGTTGCGTGGGTCGTCTTCGGGGATACCCGCCTCAAGCTTGCCGACCAGATCCGCCCCCACATCGGCGGATTTGGTATATATTCCGCCGCCGACTCTGGCAAAAAGAGCTATCGACGACGCTCCCATGGAAAATCCGGTGAGTATCTGCAATGCGCTTGGATTGTTGGGATCAAAGAATATTTGATACAGCACTCCGACACCGATCAAACCAAGCGAAGCCACACTCATGCCCATAACCGAACCGCCGGTGAAGGCAACTTCGAGGGCTTTCGCCTGGCCATGGGCACGGGCGGCCTCAGTGGTGCGGACGTTGGCCCGGGTAGCGGCATTCATACCGAAATAACCGGCAAGCATGGAGCAGGTGCCGCCGAAAAGAAAAGCCAATCCGGTATTAATTCCTATTTTCCATGTCAGCAACAGAAAGACGATGCCCAAAAACGGAATCAGAATCGTATATTCCCGTTTCAGGAAAACCATCGCCCCTTTATGAATAGTCTCGGCAAGCTCCGTCATTTTTTCGGAACCGGAGGGTTGCCTTTTTATGATGAGGTAGAGGATCCCGGCAAAAACTATCCCCGCGACTCCCAGCAAGGCAGATAATAGCCCGTTACTCATCAAATCTCCTTTCTTACTTGACGATTTTCGCTACATTTTTGCCAAATCTTTCGCCAATTTTAGTTTTTTGCCCGTAATAGTCAAGCGAATTATCTTCTTTGGGCTCCTTAATCGCCGCCGCTCAGATTCAGCGCAACACCTTTTTTAAGAATTCGGCGGTCCTGGGATGTTTGGCACAATCCAGAACATCGGAAGTGCGGCCTGTCTCCACTATTTTCCCGGCATCAAGGAAAACCGCCCTATCGGAAATCTCTCTGGCAAAACCGATTTCATGAGTTACGATGATCATGGTCATGCCTTCATCGGCGAGCTTTTTCATGACCGCCAGCACCTCGCCGGTCATTTCCGGATCCAAAGCGGAGGTAGGTTCATCAAACAGCATAATTTTCGGATTCAGGCATAACGCTCTGGCTATCGCGGTCCGTTGCTTTTCGCCGCCGGACAACTGGCTTGGAAACGATTTTGCCTTGCTGCGTAAGCCGACTTTCCCGAGATAACAATCGGCGATTTTCTCCGCCTCCGGCTTCGCCAGCCGGTTGACCACTCGCGGCGCCAACATCAGATTCTCCAGAACGTTGAGATGTATGAACAGTTCGAATTGCTGAAAAACCATCCCCACATTGAGCCGGACCAGATGGGCGTTTTCGGCCGATCCGTCAAGGGGAATTCCGGCGACAATCACCTTTCCCGAATCGACCCTCTCCAGACCGTTAAGGCATCGCAACAGGGTCGACTTACCGGACCCCGATGGACCAATAATCACTATCACTTCGCCGGGTTCGATTGAGATGGAAACATTATCGAGAGCTTGGTGATCGCCGTATCTTTTTGAGATATTTTCGACCTCGATAATAGGCGGCATCAATGAATTCCCAGACCGGGGATACGAAATCTCTTTTCCAGAATCGAGGCGGCTTTCGTCAACGACAAAGTCAGCGTAA
>CAZHVC010000278.1:0-3395 GCA_964535765.1 uncultured Ignavibacteria bacterium
CTTGCCCCTGACGTTTTTTCACGAAAAAAGGGCGGGCGAACTCATTTCGCGGGTTACCAACGATGTAACTCTGGTCAGAGGAGCGGTCTGCAACGGCCTGTCGGACCTTATACGAAACATTTTTCTATTCATTTTCTATCTGACGGTGGCGCTGCTTGCCTCATGGCGGATGGCGCTGGCCGCTCTTATCGTTTTTCCACCGGCAATTCTGATTATCAGCCTTATCGGAAGAAGACTGCGGATAAATTCAACCATAACTCAAGAAAAAATGGCCGCCGTGACTTCGATAATTCAAGAAACGGTATCCGGCATCCGGGTGGTGAAAGCGTTTGGCATGGAAAAATTCGAAATCTCGAGATTTTCCCGGCAGGTGGGTGACTATTTCAAGACCATGGTCCGGCTGACCCGAACGGCCTCGCTGGGAGTGCCGCTGACGGAATTGCTCGGAGCGGCGGCCGGCGCGTTGATACTCTGGTATGGCGGGCGACAGATTATCTCCGGTGGCGATCTCACCACGAGCACTTTCATGTTGTTCATGCTTGCCGCCTTTTCGATGATAGATCCGATAAAAAAGATCAGCCAGGTAAATATCGATATCCAGCAGGGTATGGCCGCCTCCAAAAGGATTTTCGAAATCTTGGACACACCGCCATCGATAATCGACAAGAAGACGGCCGTCAAAATCGATGGTTTCAGGTCGGCGATAAGATATGAACACGTCGGTTTCAGCTACGGCGAAAACGAATTCTCTTTGAAAGATATCGATTTTGAGTTGAAACGGGGGGAGATACTCGCTCTTGTCGGTCCTTCCGGCGGCGGCAAATCGACGATCGTCGATTTGTTGCCCAGATTTTATGATCCCGATACCGGCCGCGTGACCATAGACGGGAAAGATATCAGGGACATATCGGTCGGATCGTTGAGATCGCTTCTGGGGATAGTTACTCAAGACACGATACTGTTCAACGACACCATAGCCGCCAATATCGCCTATGGAAGTTCAGACATTTCGCCGGAGAGATTGAAATCGGCCGCCGCCGCCGCATTCGCCGATGAGTTTATCGAACGTTTGCCCAAGGGTTATGACACGATGATCGGCGATCGTGGGGTGCGTCTCTCCGGTGGGCAGCGGCAAAGGTTGGCCATCGCCAGAGCGCTGTTCAAAGATCCGCCGATTCTGATATTCGATGAGGCCACCTCGTCGCTCGACAGCGAATCCGAGCTGCTGATTCAAAAGGCAATCGACAATCTTCTGGCCGGCCGAACGGTGATCGTTGTCGCTCATAGACTTTCGACTATAAGAAACGCTGATAAAATCCTGGTCATCAAAGGTGGTCGGATCGCCGAACAAGGGTCTCATGAGGAATTGATCAGGAAAGACGGTGAATACAAGCGACTTTATGATATTCAGTTTGTTGAATCGTGACCGACAAAACCGGCTTGCAACAGCCGGACGTCTAATAGAATCGAAGACCCGTTTTCAATGGAACGCGTAAATCCATACCTCAATAATTTCGCCTTTTATTTGCTTATGCTTATGGCATTGACGCTGATCCTATCCAATGCCCTTGCCGTAACTCTGGCGGGAGCAGTCTGTGTCATCTGGATCTTACAGACGGTCGCCTACCGGAGGAGCAGCTACCTCGAATATCCTCTGTTCAAGCTCTTGTGTGCTTTTATCGGCTACAAGCTGTTGGTGTTGTTGATCGCCGGCTATGAGAACGGCCTGGGGCGGGCGCTCGGCCAAGTCGCTTTTCCTCTGTTGTATCTGGTGGTTCCGACTGTCGTGGTGACCGCCGAACGACGCCGCAACATCCTGTGGCTTATAATCACCGGCGCAATCATAGCCTCGGGATATGGGTTGATCAAATATCATATCGGCCTCGAAACCCGCATTTCTTCGTTTGTTTCGGGCTATTATACTATGGGCACATATGTCTGCCTGGTGATCGGCATCCTGCTGGTGATGTTCGCTCACGCCGATTCGGGAAAAGAAAGGGTGTTTCTCGGGCTTGTCATGATTCCCCTTGTCGCCGCCCTTATCTTCACCTACGTGAGAGCCGGTTATTTGGCGTTGATTGCCGCCGTGACGATGGTCGGACTGATGAAAGACCGGCGAGTGCTGGCCGTGCTGACGATTATCGTCCTGGCTTTGCTTTTTATCATTCCCGGAACCGGCGCAAAGATCATGCAGCGACTCGACTTCTCGGCACCGGGAGCTCTCTCGGAACGTGATATTCTCTGGAGCGAAGGATTGCTCAAGGCCAAAACGGTCCCTTTTTTCGGCTATGGGATCAACAGCTTCCCGGCCCTTTTCGATGTCCAGAATGACGCAAGAATAAAGGACAAATCGATTTCCACCTGGCACAACATGTATCTTGAGGCCTTGCTTGACGGCGGGCCTTTGTCCCTCATTTTCCTGGTTGCCGTATTTCTTTTCCAGGGAAGGCATTCGCTTGCCATCTACCGGCGGACCCGCGATCCCAACAAGAAAATGATCCATATGGTCGTGATGGTGCTTCTGGTTATTGTAGCGGTGATCGGACTGTTCGCCGATGTCCTGCGAGATCCGATAATCTCGCTTTTGATTTGGCTGATTCTTGGGCTGTCGATTATCTGAAATGAAACGCATATCCGATGCGTACGAAGTCGAGCCGATCTGATCAAATATGCGACGCCTGAAGATTTCCGACTTGAGAAAAATCCTGATAATCAGGCCCGATAGAATCGGCGATCTCGTCCTTGCTCTGCCTTTGGCCTCGCTGCTGAAAGAATTTTCGCCGCATTTAGAAATTCATTATCTGGCATCTTCTTATGCAGCGCCGCTATTGCGCTATTCGCCGCATGTCGACGATTATCTACTGTACACCGGAGAAGATGGCGATCCGTTGGCGTTATCCGAACTTGTGTCCCGGATTGAAAAAAATGGATATGACGCAGCCTTATTCGCCAAGCCAAACTGGCGTTCCGCCTTGGCCGTTTTCCTGGCCGGAATTAAGGTGAGAATCGGCACTTCACGGCGGCCGTACTCGTTTTTATTTAATGTTCGAGAGAGTATCGCCCGCCGGAATTCGAATATGCACGAGGTCGATTTGAACCTTGAACTACTGCGGATACTAGGATTGCCGAATCGGTCGGAACCGCTGAATCCCGAATTGCGGGTTTCGCCGATGAATCGCTATTCGACGCCTGACCTGAACTTGCCTGAAAAATACGTCGTTATTCACATCGGCTCGAAAGGTTCGGCTCCGAACTGGCCGAAGTCGAGGTATAAAGCATTGGCCGAGTCGCTGTCCGAGATACTGCCCGTAGTCTTGACCGGTCAGGAAGAAATAGCTGTTTGTTCCGATAATATTATTGACATGATCGGCAAAACCTCATTGGATCAACTGATC
>CAZHVC010000279.1:0-3389 GCA_964535765.1 uncultured Ignavibacteria bacterium
ATTTTATGGTATTCGCCTTTGAAAGTCTTCCAAAAACTGCTTTTTCACACGCCGATCGTCTATATATTCGTGTTCGGTTCGGCTTTTTATCACGACCGGCTCTGGTACCCGTTCAAGGGAAAGAGAATTTTCGACCGTTGGCGCAAGGAGACATCCTGGGGAAGGTTATTCGACAGCTATTGATTCGGCCGTGGCGGCCATCTGTTGTTCTGCGATAGAGGTTTGCGATGCGGGTGATCCTGATGGTATTCGTGGTGGCTTTCAATGTAATGGGTCACGTGTTCTTGAAAGCGGGGATGAATCAGATAGGTTCTATAGCCCCGGGGGCGCTGATATCGAATTTCTCCAAGATATTTAGCAATTTGTCGATTCTGGCCGGACTTTTCTGTTATGTCAGTTCGGTATCTGGTTACCTCGTTCTGCTTTCGAAAACCGATATCTCGGTGGCTTATCCGATTGTAACCAGCCTGGCTTACGGGGGGATAATCTTGATTTCCCTGTTGATATTCCGCGAGCCGTTTTCGACGCTCAAGTGGCTCGGGCTGGGGCTGATACTGTTGGGGGTCGTGCTGGTTGGGATGAAATAATTTTCGTTAAAGCCGATTCGGTCGCGCAATCATGTAATTCAAGTCGGATTCGTTTTCCCGAAATATATTGCTAAAACCGGGCCGCTATCGGCATTCGCCGGCCGGCGCCGAAAGCCTTGCTGGTCACTTTCAATCCGACCGCCGCCTGACGCCTCTTGTACTCGCTTCGATTGATGGCCTGAATCACCCAGTGCACGGTTTCCGGTTTATGCCCTTTTGCGATTATCTCCTCGGCCGAAAGAGCGTCTTCGAGATGATATTCGAGAATGGCATCCAAAATTTCGTAGGGCGGCAGGCTGTCCTGATCGGTCTGGTTGGGGCGTAACTCCGCCGAAGGGGCTTTATCTATCGATGATTGCGGAATGATCTGCTTTTCTCGATTAATAAATTGCGCCAGCCGATAAACCATCGTTTTCGGCACGTCCGAGATTACCGCCAAACCGCCCGACATGTCGCCGTAAAGAGTGCAATAGCCGACCGCCAGCTCGCTTTTATTGCCTGTTGACAACACGAGATGGCCGAATTTATTGGAAATGGCCATGAGAATATTCCCCCGTATCCGGGCTTGGATATTTTCCTCGGTGATATCCGGAGCACGGCCGCCGAAATGTTCCCGAAGCGTATCGAGATATGATTCGTAAATACCGCCGATCGGTATGACTCGCAGCTCGATCCCGAGGTTGACGGCCAATTTCTGCGCGTCCGCCAGGCTTTCCGGCGAGGAAAACGGTCCGGGCATAGCCACCCCGAGCACGTTGGCGCTGCCAAGAGCCCGGCTGGCCAGAACACAGGTCACCGCCGAATCGATTCCACCCGAAAGGCCGAGCACCGCTTTTTGGAAACCGGTTTTAAGCACGTAGTCTTTGATACCCAGTATAAGGGCATCATGGACGCTTTCCATTTCAGCTTGTGCTTCATACGCATCCCGACCGTTGGCGCGGCTGTCGAAATTCTCAATTGCCTCCTTGAACGGTTGAAGAACACTCACCGGCTTGCCATGTCGATCAATCACCAAGCTGCGGCCGTCGAAAATAAGCTCATCGTTGGCGCCGACCTGATTCACAAAATAGAACGGCAGATTGTATTTTTTCGAATGTTCCGAGAGCAATTCGAACCTGATTTTCTCTTTGCCTATGAAAAAAGGCGAGGCGGATATATTGACGAGAATCGTGGCGTTTTTTTCGGCCAAGATTTTCACCGGATCGATCGCATAGGACTTCATCGGCCACAACCGCGGGTTGTTCCAGGCATCTTCGCAAACAGTAATCCCCAACATCTCCCCTTTGAAAGCCACCGGCTCGATTGATTCGGCGCTATCGAAATATCGTGACTCGTCGAAAACATCATAGGTAGGCAATAGAGATTTGGCTTGCATATGGATCACGCCGCCCGAGCCGATTAGAATGGCGCAATTGAAAAGCCCGCGACCTTTCGCGCTACCGGACGGCAGGGGTGCTCCGATCAAAACGCCGACATCGCCTATCGTCTTGGAGAACTCGATCAGTCGGCCGATTGCCGATTCCACCTTCTTGATGAAATAAGCTCGGTCGAGCAGGTCCCGCGGCGGATAACCGGTCAAACATAATTCAGGAAATGCGATAAGATCGCCGCTGGAACCATATCTGCGACAAATATCGATAATTCGGCTGAGATTCCCCTCTATGTCACCGATTGTCGGATTTATCTGCGCCAGCGTGATTTTCATCGTCGTTCGACCGCCGTAGCCGATAAATTCATCGGCGGCACCATTTGAGTTTTATACGCTCTTGCCGACCCCGTGTCAAGTATTACCATTTATTTCCGATTGCCGCCGCCCTTGCCGAAGATTATCATTGGGTCGGGCAAGGTCGAAAAGGCGACAGCAAAATGATTCCATGGGTGAGCCGATGAGATGCTTTTTTGTTTCGGATTTGCACGGCAAAACAAGCCGTTACCGGAAATTGTTTGATAGAATTATCGCTTTGAAACCCGAGGCCGTTTTTATCGGAGGCGACCTTTTGCAATCCGCATTGACAAAAAAGGAAATCGAAAGCGCTTCCTCCGACAATTTCATAAGCGGTTATTTGAGAACGAATCTGGAAAAGACAAAGGATAAACTCGGAACGGATTATCCGCCGATATTCGTAATACCCGGCAATGACGACGGCCGCTTGATAGAAACAGCGCTTCTGGAACTGGAAAACCAACGTTTGATCAAATATATGCATGGCCGCAAAGCGGAACTGACCGACTTCACCGTCTATGGATATGCCTGCGTGCCGCCGACTCCATTCCAGCTAAAAGACTGGGAACGTTATGACGTGTCCCGTTTCGTGGATCCCGGCTGCATTCCATTGGAGGAAGGTCGATTCACGGTGCCGCCGAATCACAACGATCTGCTCTATGGAACAATCGAAAAAGACCTCCAGAAATTGGTCGGTGATCAGAGCCTCGAGAAAACGATCCTCTTGTTTCACTCACCGCCCTACAAATCCTGCCTTGACCGGGCCGATCTTGACAACCGAATGATCGACCATGTCCCCCTGGACGTTCACGTCGGAAGCATCGCCATAAGACGATTCATCGAGAGACGCCGGCCGATGTTGACTTTGCACGGTCACATCCATGAATCGGTGAGATTGACCGGCTGCTGGCATGATACCATAGATGGAACGTATATAATCGGTGCAGCCCACGACGGCCCGGAACTGGCGCTGGTCATTTTCGACCCGAACGATCTTGCCGCGGCCGTTCGCCAACTTCTGTGATTCAGTCTTTTTTCTTGATCTGCAATTCCTTTGCCGGATCGGTTACGGCATTGAT
>CAZHVC010000280.1:0-3383 GCA_964535765.1 uncultured Ignavibacteria bacterium
GAAATACATATTATAAATCATCCGAATTCAAGTTCCGGAATATAGTATCCAGTGGCGGGCTCGGTTTGCAGTTTTTCACGCCGATCGGGCCGATCAATTTCGAATATGCGTTCAGACTTAAACGTAAGCTTGATCTGACTGACGGATCATATCATTTGACATTGCTTTATGCGTTCTAAATTGCCTCTTATCGGAATCACGATGAACCAGCTGGCGGAATCGCCGAAAATCCGCCGACCGACCCGCTATCGGTATGGCTGGCTGGCCGATGCCTATAGCAGGGCCGTTGCGGCGGCCGGTGGGGCGCCGGTCGTATTGCCGAATGTTCCGGATTCCCGACTGATCGACGGTTATCTCAAGACACTTGACGGCCTGGTGTTCAGCGGCGGGGCCGATGTGGCGCCGGGCTATTACGGTCAGAAAAGCCGCCCCCAGACCAGAGTCGGCGATAAGAGACGGGATGAATTCGAGCTGTTGCTGCTCAAAAAAGCGTTGAAAAGAAAAATGCCGGTATTTTGTATTTGCCGCGGTCATCAGTTGCTTAATGTGCTGCTCGGCGGCACCCTTTATCAGGATATCTCGCAGTACTCCCGAAATGCCCTTGTTCACGCCGATTCCGGTCAGACCAATCGGATTTTGCACCCGGTGCGGCTTCTCGAGTACAGCTTGCTGAAGAAGATCGTCGGCGAACCGGTGATCGAATGCAACTCCAGTCACCATCAGGCGGTCGATAAACCCGGTAAAGGATTGCTGATAACCGCTCTTTCGCCGGATGGGGTGATCGAGGGGTTGGAGCTGGCCGGATATCCATTTTTAATCAGCGTTCAATGGCATCCCGAACGGATATATGGGCGGCGACATTCACGCCGGTTGTTCCGGGAGTTCGTCAGGCAGGCCGCGAATCGAAAGCGATAACAATCATAACAGAGAAGACCCCGAAGGCGCCGTTTCAGCCGCTCTTGACAGCTTGGTTTATAATATTTAGATTGACCGGGGAGGCCCGATGAAGAAAATCTATCTTGACCACAACGCCACGACGCCGGTTCTGCCGGAGGTTATCGAGGCGATGACTCCCTATTTTGCAGGTGATTTCGGCAACGCCAGTTCGATTCATAGTTTCGGGAGGGTCGCCAGGGTGGCTATCGAACGCGCCCGGGAACGAATCGCCGCCCTGCTGGGTTGCCATGCCGACGAGCTGGTGTTCACTTCGGGCGGGACGGAATCGGATAACCTCGCAATCAAAGGAACCGCTTTCGCCAGAACGAACCGCGGCCGGCATATAATAACCAGTGCTATCGAACACCACGCCGTTCTGGAAAGCTGTCATTATCTCGAAAGAAAAGGATTCGAGGTTACCTTTCTGAAACCCGATCGTGAGGGGATCATATCTCCGGACGATCTGCGTCGGGCGATAAGGCCTGATACGATACTGATATCGCTGATGCACGCTAACAATGAGATCGGCACTATTCAGGATATCGGCGGGATGGCGGCTATAGCTCGCGAAAAGGGGATCGTTTTTCATACCGATGCCGTGCAGAGCACAGGCAAGCTGCCATTGAAGATCGGCGAACTCGGGGTCGATCTCCTGTCGGCCTCGGCGCACAAATTTTACGGGCCGAAAGGTGTGGGGTTGCTTTACGTCAGAAAAAAGGTCAAGCTTGAACCTCTCAGTCATGGCGGTTCTCACGAATACAACCGCCGCGCCGGCACGGAGAACGTTCCCGGAATAGTGGGCATGGCCAAAGCTCTCGAGCTGGCGGTAGGCTCTCTGCAAAGCGAAGCCGATCGGCTGACCGGAATAAAAGAAAGATTTATCGGCCTGATTAAAACGAAGGTATCGGATGCCTTGATTTTAGGCAGGCAGGATAAATGCGTTCCCAATACGGTAAGTATCGCTTTCCGGGGTGTCGAGGCGGAATCGATCGCTCTCGGGCTCGATTTGAAAGGGATCGCCGTTTCCACCGGTTCGGCTTGCTCTTCGGGAACGATAAACGCCTCGCACGTCATAAACGCTCTCGGCTTGCCGCCCGAATACGCCCATGGCGCCATCCGTTTTTCGTTCGGTCGATCGAACAGTATCGACGAGGTTGAGCTGGTAGTCGAGGCCGTCGCTGCAGAGGTGGCTCGAATGAGGACTATTTCGCCTATCCATTGAAAGTTCAAGCGGGCAAGAAACCCTGGGGAAGAGCCGATGATTCGGCGGATTTTTCGAATCGATCGCTGAATCGCAGGCGGGTTGCGATCACCGGTGATTTTAAGATGGCGCATTGAAAGCGGATTAATTTTATGAGAGTCATACTGGCCATGTCCGGCGGCGTCGATTCCTCGGCCGCCGCCTTGCTTTTACAACGGCAGGGTTATGAGGTGATCGGAATCACCTTCAAGAATTTCGACAATAACCTTCTTTTTAACGAGCCGATCAAGGGAAGCTGTTGTTCGCTGGAGCAGATCAACCGGGCGCGGAACAATTGTCAGAAGCTTGGAATTCCCCACTACGTGATAAATCGGGTCGAGGCATTCAAGCGGCACGTTCTCGACGATTTCGCGGTTTCCTATCGCAGCGGGGTTACGCCGAATCCATGTATCAGATGCAACGCTTTGGTGCGCTGGCCGGAATTGATCGCACTGGCCGATAAGATGAACGCCGATTTCGTGGCCACCGGACACTATGCCCGGATTCTCAGCTACGAGGGTAAGGCATGTCCGGCAAGGGCGGTTTACGAAAAAAAGGATCAGTCGTATGCGCTCTGGCAGATCAGCCCCCAATTTCTGGAAAGGACCATTTTCCCGTTGGGGGAATACAGCAAATCGGATATCCGGTCACTGGCCATAGAAAATGAACTGATCGGCGACGACTACAGGGAAAGTCAGGATATCTGTTTTGCCCCTGATGGCGATTATTCACGGTTGGTCGGTGAAGGTGTTCCGGGTGAGATATGCGGTCTCGATGGAACGGTGCTGGGACGCCATAAGGGTTTGGTGCATTACACGATCGGACAGCGCCGCGGCCTCGGGATAGCGTTCGCCCGACCGTTATATGTGGTGGATATCGATCGCGATGGCAACCGGGTGATAGTCGGAAGCGACGGCGACCTTTTTCGGAAAACCATGGCGGTTGTCGGTGTCAACTGGTTTATTGACGGTCCAGTCGGCAGAACGTTTGACTGTCGGGCGAAAATAAGATATAAACATGAACCGGCCGACTGCACGGTCAAAATCACCGGCGCGGGAACGGCCGCGGTCGAATTCGCCGCCCCGCAGCGGGCGATCACGCCGGGCCAATCGGCCGTGTTTTACGACGGCGACGCGGTGCTCGGCGGCGGGATAATAGCCAGAAGAAATTAGCGGACGGCGCCTTGTGAACCCGCCTTGTCGTTTCA
>CAZHVC010000281.1:0-3307 GCA_964535765.1 uncultured Ignavibacteria bacterium
TATCGAGCTGCATTTCGCCGGCAAGCGCGCGGGGCATGTTTCCGCCGAACAGGACGATATCAACGAACTTATGGCGAAACTCGCCCTTTAGGGAAAAACCGTAGCCCGCCTGAAAGGAGGCGATCCGTTCCTGTTCGGTCGAGGCGGAGAGGAAGCCGTATATTTGCGGCGGCAAGGGATCGATTTCGAGGTGATCCCGGGGATAACGGCCGGTACAGCCGTCCCTGCTTACGCCGGAATCCCGATTACCGATCGAAGGTATTCATCGTATGCGGTGCTGGCCACCGGCCACAAATCGAAGACCAAAGAAAAATCGGATGTCCCCTGGGAATGGCTGGCGAAGATGGAGGGTGGAACTCTGGTCATCTACATGGGAGTGGGGGAACTCGAGCCGCTGAGCCGATTGCTGATCGAAAACGGCCTGGCATCGGATACCCCCTCGGCCATTATCGAGCGGGGAACGGAATCGACGCAGAGAATCGTCAGCGCACCTTTAAGCCAACTTGCCGGAAAGGCCGCCGAAGCGGAAATCGATTCGCCGGCGCTGATCGTTATCGGGAAAGTGGTCGATCTGCGAGCCAAGCTGGCCTGGTTCGAAAAGGTCCCCTTATTCGGCGTCAGGGTGATGGTAACCAGGCCGGTCGATTTGGCGATCCCGCTGTATCGAAAACTGAGGGAGCTTGGAGCCGAGGTTCTCCCTTGCCCGACGATCGCCGCCACGGAGCATATCGACGAAGAGGCTTGGGGCAAAGTCACCGCCTTGCTCGAAAATCGATCGGAAAAGCCCGAGCGATGGCTGGCTTTCACCAGCCGAATCGGCGTTCGCTATTTTTTAGAGCAATTCAAGCGGAGACTCGATATCAGATTGCTGGCGGGACTGCGGATTGCGGCGATCGGCGAGGGAACCGCCGGAGATCTCCGCCGGGCCGGACTGATTCCGGATTTCATTCCCGATAAAGCCACCGTGGCCGATTTGGCCGAACAACTCCCCCGGAAATTCGACCTAAGGGGTACGATGGTGATCAGGGTGAAAGGAAACTTAAGCGAGCCGGTGCTGGAAAACGCCTGCGCCAAGGCGGGGGCAACGGTGATCCCGTTGCCCACCTACACGGTCTCATTTCCCCGTTGGCCCGATGGGATCAAAGAAAAATTGCTGGATAGGCCGCCTCAGGCGATTATATTCACCAGCAGTTCCACCGTCGATGGGTTGTTCGAATTGCTGAACAAGGCCGAAATCGAGTCGATCAGCCAAAACGCTAAAATTTTCTCGCTTGGACCTTCGACGGCGCAAAGGTTAAGACAAAGGGGATTGCCGGTGGATCGCCAATGCGAGAGTTTCTCGATCGATGCCTTGATCGATGAATTACTGGCGGAGTTCGGCCGGAAAAGCAGAAACGAAAGATGAGTTATCCGAAAATCCGCCCGCGACGTCTGCGGAAAAATAGAGCCTTGCGCAATCTATGTAAGCAGGTCAACCTCTCCCCTGCCAATTTGATATATCCTGTTTTCATCAACGAAACTATCAGCAAGCCGCAACCGATCAAAGGGCTGCCCGGAATCAAGGCAAATACGATCGACAGTGTTGCGGCGGAAGTCAGGGCTGCGGCGGATCTCGGTATCGGCGCGGTTTTGTTGTTCGGGATTCCCTCCAAGAAAGACGCCAGAGGAAGCTTTTCGCTGAAAGACAACGGCGTTATTCAGAAAGCGCTCAAGCGGATCAAGGCCGCCTGCCCTGAGATGATTTTGATCACGGATGTCTGTCTCTGCCAGTACACCGATCACGGACATTGCGGGATATTGAAACAAGACGAGGTCGACAACGACGCCACTTTGAAGGTGCTTGCCCGACAGGCTGTCAGCCACGCCGGTTGTGGAGCGGATATCGTGGCGCCGTCGGCCATGATGGACGGTCAGGTCGAGGCTATCCGCCGGGCGCTCGATTCAGCCGGTTTCAGCGATACCGCGATCATGTCATATTCGACGAAATTCGCCTCGGCGTTCTATGGACCGTTCCGCGAGGCGGCTAAATCGAGTCCGAAGTCAGGCGACAGATCCGGCTATCAGCTCGACTATCGTCGGCCGGGGGATGCCTTAAGGGAGATCAAACTGGATATCGGCGAGGGAGCCGATATCGTTATGGTCAAACCCGCTTTGGCCTATCTTGACATCATCTATCGGGCCAAGGAATCGGGAATAGACGTTCCGTTGGCGGCTTACAACACCAGCGGTGAATATACGATGGTCAAGTTGCTGGCCGGCTCAGGTGCGGCCGACGAAAAGCAATTGGTGCTGGAGACAATCCACGCGATCAGGCGGGCCGGCGCCGATATAATTATTACCTATCATGCGCTCGATATCGCCCGTTGGCTGGCCCAAGCAAAATAATCGCGAAATACGACCATGCGACGATAGGCAAAATCGAATGCGTTATTCGGAAAAATGACCCGTCTAATCCCCGGCGGCGTCAATTCCCCGGTGAGGGCTTTCACGGCGGTCGGCGGGAAACCATTTATCACGACCAAAGCGAAAGGCGCATATATCTATGATCTCGATGGTAACCGCTATGTCGATTATGTAATGTCCTGGGGGCCGTTGTTGCGGGGGCACGCCTTTCCGGCATCGATTGCGGCGATTAAACGGGCGGCCGGAAACGGCGTTTCATTCGGAACGGCGGCGGAGGCAGAATTCGAGCTCTGCAGTCTGGTGAAAAAGCGGCTGCCCTGGATCGACATGATCCGGCTCGTCAATTCCGGCACCGAGGCCTGCATGACGGCGATCAGGCTGGCGCGAGGATTCACCGGCCGGAACATTGTCGTCAAATTCGATGGCGGCTATCACGGCCACTCGGATTCTTTTCTTGTCCGGGCGGGGTCCGGATTGGCCACCGGCGGTCTTCCGGCAAGCGCCGGCGTGCCTGCGGCATTGTCGGCGCTGACGATTTCGCTTCCCTATAACGATCTAAAGGCGGTAAATCGATGTTTCGATAAACAAGGCAAGAAAATCGCCGCGGTTATTGTCGAACCGGTGGCCGGCAATATGGGAGTGGTTCCGCCGGGCGATGGATTTCTCGAATTGCTCAGAAACAGGACGGCCGAGCATGGAGCGCTGCTTGTTTTTGACGAAGTGATCACCGGTTTCAGGGTGGCGCCGGGCGGAGCGGTCGAATTGTTCGGAATCGTTCCCGACCTTGCCTGTTACGGAAAAATCCTCGGCGGCGGCCTGCCGATAGGTGCAGTCGCCGGCAAAGCGCGGATAATGGAAATGCTGGCGCCGGTCGGACCGGTTTACCAGGCCGGCACCTTATCGG
>CAZHVC010000282.1:0-3297 GCA_964535765.1 uncultured Ignavibacteria bacterium
CTTTTCGTACCAGACCCGGGCCGAATCGAGGTTCCCCGCCTGGAAATAGGCGCGAGCCACGTTTTCCGAATAAGCACTCAAACCCGGTTTAATTGCAATCGCCTTTTTGAAATGTTCGGCCGCCTTTTCGTGATCGGTTCCATATTGCAAGGCGACAGCCGTGATAAGGTGGGCCAAGGCCGAGCCGGGATTGCTTTCCAGGTTCCTTTCGGCCTCGGCCAGATATGAATCGGCCAGCGCCGGATTATCAATGCCGAAACCGACACGTAGCGGATTGATGTATTTGAAAGCGAAACGATCGGCCAGAGCGGAATTTACGCCGCCTTTCTTGATAAAAACCAGATAATTGTCATCGAAATGAACCAGCGCCCAGGAGGGGTCGGCCGCAAGCTGGGTGCGAACATTGCCTATCGCCGGCGGAAACGGCAGAACCGCCCCATCGATTCCATAACGTTCGATCGCCGCCATCGCCCCCGGCGCCCCCTCGACGATTCGACGGTAATTGACCACGAATTCCTGGCCGTAAACATCGAGGCGGCCGTCCATAAAAACTTTCCAGCGGGGCCACCCTTTCCAGATCAGGTAGCCGCCATCGCCCAGCACATTTAACAGGTTTCCCTCGAAACCGTTTTTATCCAGAAAGTCCGCCGCCTTCAGCGGGCCGATAATTTCCATGACTCCGACTCCGGTTCGGCCGCTGGCTTTCTGATAGTCATGAACAAGCAGAAAAAGTAAGGCCATAAAAACCAGAGCCGGAACAAAGGCATAATCATTTATGATTTTAAGTGCCCGATTATTAAACCTGAGTTTCAGCGGTGGCGGCGCCAGGCAAGCTATCGAGATGACGACCGCGAAATTCTGGATATTCCGCCTGGCCAGCCAAGCCGAAATTCCGCTGGCGATTACGATCAGCGAGATGTCGGGGCGTCGCCGCAGAACGAAAACCGATACCAGCAGGCCGATAAGGCTGGTTAGAACCAAGATGGAAATCGCCAACCACTCGCTTTTTCCCAGATATATCGGCGAGACCCATTCGGCGATAGTCCGTTTGAAAAGGGGATTGCCCATTATCACGAAAACATATGTATAAATTTCGTGAAAATTGGGATTGACAAGACAAACAGCGCTGGCCAGCAGGAGCGGCGCCAGGAAGACTTTCGCCCGCTCCTGGGCGGTTGGAAGAGATCCGGTTCGCCTGAAAAAATGAAATGCCGCGACAATCCAATATATCCCCAGTCCAAGAATGAAGCCGGCGTGGAGGTTGGCCCACAACAGGAACAAACTGGGCAAAAATATCCAGCGGGCCAGACGATTTTTGCCGAAGTCGCCGAAATCCCCGAACAAAATCGTCAATTCTATCGCCAGCAACAGAAACGAAATTGAATGGGGGCGGGCATACAGCATGAACGACATGCCGGCAACCGTCAACATCGCCAGAGAGGCGGCCAAATAAAAGTTGCGCTTCGATTTTACGCCGAATCGGAAAATTATCAGGGCGATTGCCGCCGAGATGACTCCCTTGAAAAGCATCAACCCCAAAACGCCGCCCGTCCGATGAATCAGGAACAGGATGATTTCGGCCAACCATTCGTGAATCACCCAATGGTTGCCGCCGGCCGAGAACGAAAATAGGTCGTGCCGGATAAGACCTTGGCTTAAAAAAAGCTCGCCTGCCTTAAGATGCCACCAGATATCCGTATTGGCGATTTTGAAAAAACCTATCTTGAAGGCGATGCCGGCCAGAAGAGAACCAATCAGGAGGATTTCAAACGAGGGCGGCGCCGAAGTCGAGCCGGATGAATGCTGTTTTTTCATGATACATAGCTTATTGCTCGCTTTGATGATTGTCAAACGCAATCATGGCTTGACGGTTTGGCGACACTCGATCTGCCTTTTGCCGATCCGGTCTGCCGAATCCCCGGACTTCGGAATATCAGTCGGTGGAAACCGAATTGATCATGGTCATGAAGGCTTCATAGTTTTTTTCGACAGTGATGCTCGGACCCACGAATTTGAAAAACACCGGTCCTTCCGGCCCCTCGGCGATCGCACCGATCATGCGGTAGCCGGGCTTTTTCTCTTTCAATTGCATCATCGGGCCGGCGGCAAGGCGATAAGTGCCGGAAATATCGAGGAGACTGAATTTCAGGCCGTTGATTTTGGTATGGGACATTTTCGCTTTGTCGGCTGAATTGGAACCGTCGGGTTGCTCCATCTGGCCGATCCAGCGGTCGATATTGGCTTGGACGGTGCCGCCCTGTCCCGCCGAAAAGTAAAACACGGCGCATTCGGCATGTTCATTATCGCCGGCAGCCGGCGCAATTATATAGGTGGCCGCCCTCATCTGATTGGACTCGCCGATCGTCCAGCCGTGCGGAATTTCCCAGCGAAGGCCGCCGGCCGTACCGGAACGCGCCGGCTCGTCTGCAAAATCGGCGGTATCCGTTTTTTTCGATAATTGTCCCTCGGTTCGCGATTTTTCCGATGGGCCGCATCCCGCCGTAAACAAAGATGCCGCAACTAAAAATACAGTACCTGTCCGGACGATTGCATTCATCATTCCTGCTCCGTTTTTTGATATTTACGCCATTGTTCAACATGCGGCAGGCCGGTCAGGTTCCATCACGGCCGCAATTGTTTTGCCCCTTGGGGGAAGCTGAGCCTGATATCACCTGAGATGAATTCCACGGATCCGCCGCCGTTTGTATATATATAGTGAGACTTTCGTCTTTGACCTGCACCGGCCGATTTCATATCATGGTCGGAATATCGCCAATCAGGTACGCAATTAAACGAAACCAGCCGAGAGGAAAACAAGTATTAAGGTACATGATGAATTCCGACAAAGAAAAAATCGACTTATCGGCGCTGTCGATAAACAGGGCCGACAGCCGACCGCCGCTTGATAGAGCCAAGTATTTCCGGCTTTTGCTCTGGCTGCTCATTCCGCTGGCTTTTGTCATCGCCCTTTGGCTGATGCTGAAAGGGATATCGCCGGCGGTCGAGGTAAGGATAGCCACGGCCGCCGCCTTAACGCAAAATCAGGCGCAGGCGGTGCTGAGCGCCACCGGATATGTGGTGGCCCGCCGGAGCGCGGAGGTGGCCTCTAAAGCGACCGGCCGACTCGAATATATCGGTGTCGAGGAAGGTGACGAAGTGAAGGAGGGGCAGATCATCGCCCGGTTGGAAAGCGCCGATATGCAGGCCGTTCTTGACCAGGCCAAAGCGGTGCTTGAAAGGATGCGTGCCGAAAGCACAGAGGCCGCCATCAATTTCGGTCGTCAGAAAGAATTGCTG
>CAZHVC010000283.1:0-3281 GCA_964535765.1 uncultured Ignavibacteria bacterium
GTGCTGTCGATCAATTCTCCCCCGGAACCGGTTGAGCAGTCAGACTGCATCAATATTCGATCGTCTTTTCTGAGCGTCAGTTTGTTGGCATGGGTATCTATGACTATGTACAGCCCGGCAGGTCTGATTTTAGAAAGGGCCAATCTCACATCAGCAATCGCTTTCTGGGCCGCTTTCGGCTGTGAGGGTAAAGTTTCAAGTTTGAAACTATAAGGCGACTCATCTTTGCCGAGGAACTTGATCGCCAGCACTAAAGCGACACCGATTATGGCGGTAATTGAAATCGACTTGAGAATAAACTTCATGGCCACCTATCGGATTTTCTGACTATGGTTACCGGAGTTCCCACCTCGACTTCGTCTATCAGCGAATCCATATCGCTGTTTTTCAGGGCGATACAGCCGTTCGTCCAGTCTCTTTTTTGGCCTCCGTCGCCATGAATCTCGATCAGGCCCCCGATACGGGCGTTTTTTGTAATGATACCTTGTCTTTTGCTTTTCGCGAATCTTTTTTTGTCGGCCTCATTGGGATAGTCGAGCATCAGCGCCTTGTAATAGATACTGCCGTTACGGCGAATCTGGGTAACCCTGTAGCATCCTTCGGGAGTTGCACCGTCGCCGGCGAAATATTTCTGTCCGGATGAATTATACCCGAGCTCACATTTATACGTTTTATGGATCTTTCCGTTTTTGACAAGATATAATTTGTGGGCATTTTTATCGATGATAATCGCACTGGTCCCCGAAAGCCTTGATTGTTCGATAGTCTCCCTTACCCAGCGTCGCCAGTTGGCAAGTTCTTTGGTTTCGTTTTCAGCATAATCGGCCACTTCTCGGGCTATCGATTCGAAATAGACCTTGATTTTGATCATCTCCTGCCGGGCGGCTTCGAATTCTTTTTGGGCGAGCAATTGCCTTCCCGAGGCATAAGCCAATTCGGCCAACGTCCAATAGCGCTCGGCGTCGTAAAGTATGAGCGACCCATCGAGAGAATTGCGCCAGTCATCGAGAGCTGACCTGATCGCCGTGAAATCCGAGGTCAAAGATGAATCGAGGTGGCGGATTCTATCGATCGCCTCTTTCCGGGCCGCTGCCGCCAATTCGGCTCCCTGATTGAGCAACGAATCGGCCGATTTATAATTGCGCAGAATAAACAGGCGCCCGTTTTGTCTTGACAACTCCAGCCAACCGCTGTTGATCAAATTCTCCGCTTGGCGGTATTCTCTCTCGGCATATTTTATGGCGCCGGCTTCGGCAGCCTTGTCAAGCTCCTTCTTGGCGTTTTCAAGAGATGCAAGCGGCGGCTTCTGGCAGGCTGCAAATAATAGGGTGGCCATAATTGGGCCGAGTGCTAGGAATATGATTCGTCTGCGCAAGATTTCCATAACTTGATGAAAAGATCCAATCGGTTCAATTGACACTATTCGACCTCAGCCTATTATATCGGTCAGCTGGAATATTCGGGTAACGGAATGGATCGAAAATCCCTCTTGTGATTCGTTGCCCGGACCGTTTTCCATTGTTTGCGCAAGGTGAATACGGCCGCGGCATTCGGAATTATCTTTGTTCTGCTTTGGATTTCAGACGCCGGCGAATATCATGGGATACGGCATCTTGCGATTTACAACAATAAGGGCGCAGAATCCTGCGCCCTTATGGATTTTTCGTTGACCTCATCAATTACGCATGAGGCATACATTTTCCCGATAAATCCGAATGGTTCAGACTATTTTTTTCTCGCCGAGGCGGCCGCGATTTCCGCCATAATAGCTCTGGCTTTCTGGACAGTATTTTCCAGTTTAGCCTTGGCCGAAGCGTAAGCGCCGTTGTTGAAATCGGCTTCGGCGCCGGCATAGGCAGTCGCCACAGCATCCAGATCGGTCTGAATCATGGCTAAATCTGCTTTGCTGCCTTTGCCGCGGGGAGCTTTCTTGAAAGCAACCTGTGCCGAGTCGATAACAGCTTTGACATCGACCAGCATCTGAGTCACTTCGGCTTTAACTCTTTCCTTTTCCGCCTGGGCCTGAGTTACGGCGTCATTGGCCAGCATTTCCGCCCGGACATAAAGCTCTTTTGCCTTAGAATAACTTCTGAACAAGGCAAATTTGCCGTCGGCTTCCGTTTTGGCGGCATTCGCTGCGTTCAGCGTATCCATTGCCGTCCTGTAGGCAGCCGGGGCATAAGTTTCAGCTTCTGCCGTTCTGGCCGCTTCGATGGCGGTGTTTGCTTTCTGGATTTCTGCCTCCGGCGGTTTGGCGCAACCTACAACTATCACCAGCGCTGCCACCGCTAAGACCATCATCACACGTTTGAACATCTGTTTTTCCTTTCCGTCCGGATAATCCAGACTAAAAAAAAGGACAGTACGGATCGATTCCGCCTTATCCATTCACATTGGTGATTGATTATTTTCTCTAGACCAAACCAGTGGCCGATATTTCGGCGCTACATTCTCAACAAGTCTATTACTATTTCCAGCAACATTCCGAAACACTGTGTACGCAAAAATTAACGGGCGGATTTATAATATGACCGAACCGGAATGTCAAGTATTTTTATGGAAAATGTAACATTCTCCGGCTAATTAAATAAATTTCGCCGAAAATAAACAATCAAGAAGCAGGCCTCGACATTGCGGTGACTGTCTTCAGACTGATCGCCCGGCGGTTCCGCCGGTCTGCGTAATAATTATATATGGCAACAAGTTATAACAGCCATCGTCGTCCCACCGCCGCTCTTGGGATCTTCGGTTTTATTCAGAGGATCGACTCATCGGCGGCCGATTCAATTCAGCTCGACAGACATTTTGACGTTAGTCAGGAAAGATTTCCATTGCGTATTATTGCATGAATGCAAAATGCCCGCGTAATGTAAATTCAGCGGGCGCAACAAAAATATGCTTATAGACAACGACCGGTACGGTATTACTCAAGACCGGCCGAGTATTGGCTAAGACCTATTGCGCGGAGCACGTTCCTGTCGGAATCCACCCTGCCGACCGCCAGGATTCTCGCTTCGCGGACGCGCTTCATTTAATCTGAGCGTGCGCCCGTTAAGCTGCTTACCGTCAAGGCCGGCGATAGCGGCTTGAGCCTCTTCGCTGGAGGCCATTTCAACGAAACCGAATCCTTTGGATTGGCCGCTGACTTTGTCCTTGACGATCCTGACATTGCCAACCTGCCCGAAAGGCTGGAAGGCCTGTCTGAGGTCTTCCTCAGTGGTGCTGTACGACAGGTTGCCTACGTAGATATCCATCTCGTTCCTCTTTTGGGGTTACACATT
>CAZHVC010000284.1:0-3275 GCA_964535765.1 uncultured Ignavibacteria bacterium
TATGATAGAAAATTATTCCTATCAGGCCGATTTCGAGAAGATGAAAAAGCGGCGTCTGAACGGCGGCAAGACGTCTGTCGAACGCCTCGGAACCCGCATTCGCCGAGCCGAGCACCCACATATGCAAGATCAGGTAGAACAACAAGCCGAGACCGGTCAATCTGTGCAGCAGCCAGGCCCAGGAGCCGGTGTATTGGTTCAATTTCACATCTTCCGGCGTCGCTTTGAATATCCTCAGGATTTTCATGCGCGTCCTCCGTAAAACACCAATAAGGTCGACAGCGACCAGACGGCTACGACTATACCGAACAACCAGATAGCGATCAGCCATATCGTCCGTCCTACGGTCCCTGGACGAAAATCCATCACTATTCCCCAAAAACCGTTCAAACCATGAAACAACGCCGACAGGATGAACAAAAAGTAGAATATCCCCCAGCCGATACTCGCCTGCAATCGTTTGACGACAAAAGAGAAATCGATCAAACCCTGTTCGGCAAAGTTGAAATCAAGGTGAAGAACCTTGATGTGGGTGAACAAAAAGGCGGCCAGAAGCAAGCCGGTTATCCTCTGCAGGAACCAGAATAGGGCACTGCGAGAGGAAATTGCAGCATTCATACTATTCCTCCCTGCGCAGTCGGCGCAGTATTACGTTAATCTCTACGGTCATCGTCGCCTCGAGGGAATACGGCGCCCTGAAACCCGGGCGGAATCGACAAGCCAAAAAAATCGGCACCGCGTTCGCGACGACTCTGGACATGTTGACTACAATTATGATAATTTTCACAATAGTCAAATGATTTTTAAGATTGCCAATATATCCCGAAAACTCTATACCCGCCCTGTACGCTGAGTCTTAATCGTGGATTCACGATTTGCTTTTTCGAATTACGATCAATAAATAATCGCCGGCGGACCCGGTGTTCTATGAAAAGGAAACAGGCATTTGAATATGGGCATCGTCCCATATTTGTGCTCGGCAAAATATAATAGCCAGTCTCCTTTTATCCTTAAGCATAATGAAGACTTAAACTGCCTGACGGCGATTGCCGACCGTAATTGTTAATTTGTTGAGCATTATCATGTTTGAGCCCGCTTCTCTCAGGTTTGTCCTAAGTCAATGAATTTTATAGGGATATAAGATTCGATCGATATTGGCTTCCTATTTGCTGATAGCGGAAGGGAAGGCGTTGGGAATCGAAACCGGAAAAAAGGCTGGTAAGAACGATGACGAAACTGAAAAACAGCTTTGGATTCACTCTACTTGAACTTCTGATCGCAGCGATGCTGACAATCATCGTTTCCTCCGCCGCTCTGACTTTCCTTGTTCACAGCAACCAGCAATACTTGTCGCAGGAGGAAATCTCGGAAATGCAGCAATCGCTCAGGGCCAGCATTCAGGAAGTAGTTAAACAGCTTCGCATGGCCGGATTCGGATTGGCTGATACGGTTCCACCGATTGCGATCGACTCCGTGGGCGGAGCCTCAGATACCCTGACGGTCTTTCGCGACACATTTGCCATAAGATTCTACCTGGATACTACTACCGACAGCCTGCATCCGAGTCTGATAAGAGAGGTCAACAACACGCCCTCAATCTATGCCACCGATATCTCGCAGTTTAAGGCGAGCTGGATACCGCCCAGGTCAATCCGGATTACCATCTCCGCCAAAACCGCAAAGGCTGACTACGAAATAGGCGGTGGCAACCCCTTAGGGCGAACGGAATCACAGGTAGTCGATTTGAGGAATATTCGGTGAGGCTATCTATGAAAAAAATCAGAACAAACAAGCGGGGCGTCAGTCTGGTGGAAGTGATGGCGGCGATGCTGGTGCTGGCCATCGGCATTCTCGGCATCGCCCCGCTGATGGTGGTGACGATCGGGGCCAACTCCTTCTCGAGGGAGTTGACGGTTGCCAATACTCTGGCGGCCGACAAAATAGAATCCCTGAGAGCCATCGGCGCCTTCGCCCCGCTGCCTTTCACCCAGCACGAAAATAATATCAACAATAAATACAGCCGGTACACCCGCATTGATGCCTATGAATCCGATGTTACGGTGCCGACGGGCGTTTATCGCGTCCATGTGACAATAAGTTGGTCCGATCAGAATGGAATTCCGCGGGCGACCGAATACTGGACGTTTCTATCGAGGAATTAAGCCGGAGGCATGTGATGAGATACAGAAAGACAAATAACCGCGGTATGGCGATGGCGGTGGTGATTCCAATCCTGCTATTGATATCATTCCTTGGTATCGTGGCGGTAATGAACTCGAATACCTATATCGACATCGCCGGCAGCGTCAAGCGAAATTCTCAAGCCTTTTATGTTGCCGAGGCCGGTCTTGAGAGAGCAATCAACGAATACGTCTGGGGGAATTTTTTCGACGAAAACGTGTCGCCGATGATCAATCCATTCGGTTGGCTGGAGAGCCTCGATGACTCTTTGTTTTACAACAACGTGGCTTTGGGCAACGACGGCTATTACAGCGCCCGGGTGACCGGCGTCAGCAACCCCGGACCAAGGTCGCCGTATATCGATTGCCGCGACGTGACTATCGAGGCGACCGGCAGAGCCAACGGCGGCACCGAAGAAGTTACGCTTGAAGCCACCATGAGGTTTGGAGTCCTGCCGTCCGGCGTATTCGACTATGCCTATTTCATAAACCATTTCGGCTGGTGGGCGGGATTCCCATCGAATGGCGCGGTCGCCAACGGCAACGTTCGAGCAAACGGTCACTTCGATTTGCTTTCGGGATATTTCAGGGGCAATGGAAATCCGCGTTTCAATCCGGTCACTGGTCAGGTGCTTGATCAGGGCGGAGCCTATGCCGGAGGTTACGTATTCCCCACCAATGGTTCAGGATATCAAGGGATGGTGGCCGACAGCGTCAACCGACACAGCTACGGCGGCCTCGATAAAAGCAAGGATGATAAGGCACTGGTTGACATGCCCAATTTGAATGATCCGGCCGATCTGGATAACGACGGCATTGTTGATGAATTGAATCCTTACTATATCGGGTTGGCCAACGGCGATTTCGGCGCCGAAATGGGCAAGGTCGGTATCGACGACAACAGCAACGGCGTTCTCGACGAATCTGAGATTCTGGTCAGGGGAACTTACGGCGATGATGCCGCAGAACTGGGGAATCTTGCCCTGATCGGGACCGACACCAAACCGATAATAATCGTCGGCACCGTGGCTGTCACCCAGAATCTCGCTATCAAGGGGACGATCAAAGGGCAAGGATCATTCTATGTCGGCCGGA
>CAZHVC010000285.1:0-3271 GCA_964535765.1 uncultured Ignavibacteria bacterium
CCGGAAAGTTATTCCGGTGAATCGTTCGGTATACCTCTTTATCGGACGGACGATTTCCGTTTCGATCGAATCATGGCCGAGAACGCGTTGCGGGATCATTTCGGCACCGCCACCCTCGATGGTTTCGGCTGCGAACAGATGCCTCTGGCTATCGGCGCCGCGGGGGCGTTGCTTGATTATCTTAAAAGACTGAAAAAAGGGCAAGTCGATCATTTGCGTTCAATCGGCAGAATCGTTTCGGGCGATCTCATGTATCTCGATCAGGCGACAATCACGAATTTGGAACTCGTTGAAAGCACAAGCGGGCTGCGGCAGTATTCGCTGTTGGGAGTGCTCGATCGCTGCCGCACGGCGATGGGCAAACGTTTGATGCGCAGCCGAATTATGACGCCGCTGATCAGCAAGGAAAAAATCCAGGAAAGGCAGCGATATATTGCGGCTTTTTGCCAAAACCCGAATCTGGCCGATGAAATCTCCGAAATCTTGGGCGATGTCAAAGATATCGAGAGAATGCTTTCCCGGTTCGTTGCCGGAAGGGCGACTCCACGTGATTTGGCCTCGCTCAAAGAATCGTTTTCGGCCATATCGCGATTGAAATCACGCTTGGCCGCCGATAAGAATTTCGCCGATTATTCGCTTCAGCTCGATGATTTCGGGGATCTACTCGAAAAATTGGGCAACGCCTTGGTCGATAACCCTCCGGTATCGTATCTCGAGGGCGGGATTTTCAGAACCGGTTATTCCGCCCAATTAGACGGATTGAACGAAGAGATCAAGGAAGCGAGAGTCTTCATGAAATCCCTTCAGGAAAAAGAACGGCGGAGAACCGGAATATCGTCTCTCAGGGTCGGTTACAATCGGATTTATGGTTACTTTATCGAAGTCACTAAAGCGAATTTGAAAAATATTCCGCCCGAATACATTCGCAAACAGACTCTGGTGTCGGCGGAGCGTTTTATCACTGAAGAAATGAAAGAAAAAGAGGAACTGATTCTGAAGGCCGAGGAAAAAATCAATCTTCTGGAGGCCGAGCTGTTTCTCGAATTGAAAGGCATAATCAAAGATAATTCGCAGCGGATTCTCAAAGCCGCCGCTTTAGTCGCTGAAACTGATTTTTATAATTCGCTCGGCAGAGTGGCAAAAGCCAATCGCTATGTCATCCCGACTATCAAGGACCTAAATGATTCCCCCGATGGCGCAATCGAGATAAGAGGCGGGAGGCACCCGGTGATCGAAAAGGCATTGCCGCCCGGGGAATTCGTGCCCAACGACACCCTGCTTAACACCACGGACCAGCGGGTTCATATAATAACCGGCCCCAACATGGCCGGTAAATCGACTTATATCAGGCAGGTGGGATTGATCACTTTGATGGCCCAGATCGGCAGTTTCGTTCCCGCCGACAAGGCTGTGATCACAATCGCCGACAGGATTTTCACCAGAGTCGGCGCCTCGGATCGTCTGGCCAGAGGGCAATCCACTTTTATGGTGGAGATGACCGAAACCGCCAATATCATCAACAACGCCACTCCGGCAAGCCTGATTTTGCTCGATGAGCTCGGCCGGGGAACTTCCACCTACGACGGGCTTTCTCTGGCCTGGGCGATCACCGAATTCATCGCCGACAGTCCGAGGCTTCGCTGCCGCACCCTGTTCGCCACTCATTACCATGAATTGACGGAGATGGAAAGCATCCGCCAAGGAGTGGTTAACTTTCAAGTGGCCGTCAAGGAGGTCAACAACAGGATTGTCTTCTTGCGGAAAATAATCGCCGGCGGCTGCGATGATTCGTATGGTATCGAGGTCGCCCGGCTTGCCGGCATTCCCGATACTATTATAAACAGGGCAAAGGCGATTTTGCTTCACTTGGAAAAAAATCAAGCCCACAATCTTTTCCGCAGTCGGCCGCAACAACCAATCCCCACCGGCATACAGATATCCTTGTTCGATCCCGAAAACGCCGTACTTGCCGAAAGAATAAAAAATCTCGACCCGGATAATCTGACTCCCATAGAGGCACTGCGCCTGTTGAGAACGCTTAAAGACGAACTGAACTCCAACAACTGCTCGAACTTGTAATTCGATCCGCTGATTATTATATTGCCACACCTATGAATGCCTACATCTTGACTTTCGGCTGCCAGATGAACGAATATGACAGCGAAATCCTCGAGTCGCTGCTTGCCGGAAAAGGTTTCAATCTGGTCGGCGAACCGGGCGACGCCGACCTAATCGTGGTCAATACCTGCAGCGTCCGCCAGAAAGCCGAAGAGCGGGCCATCGCCAGGATCTCTTCGCTTGCGACGCTCAAACGGAATCGCCGGGACCTGACCCTTGTCGTCGCCGGCTGTATGGCGCGTCGGGCCGGCTCGGAACTTTTGGAAAGAATTCCCGAAATCGATTTCGTTATCGGACCGGACAGGATACCCGATTTGCCTGATATCTTAGAGGAAAAAATCGAACGACGAGTACTGATCGATGAAACCGATGGCGAAACTGATAACTTTATTGTCCGCAGGCAATCGGGGCCGCAGGCTTATTTGGCCATATCTCGGGGCTGCGAAAATTATTGTTCTTATTGTATCGTTCCTTATGTCAGAGGAACTTTCAGGTGCCGGTCGCCCGAAAGCATTATTGCCCAATATAAATCGCTGGTCGGTTCGGGGGTAAAAGAGATCACCCTGCTCGGCCAAAACGTGAATTCTTATTATTATGAAGGCGTCGATTTTCCCCGCCTTCTACGGATTCTCGACGGCCTGGCGGAATGCCGTTTAAGATTTTTGACCTCGCATCCCAAAGACCTTTCCGACGATTTGGCGGCCTGTTTTTCCGAATTGCCGAATCTCTGTCGGGCGATACATCTGCCGCTGCAATCAGGCTCGGATTCCGTGTTGGAAGCGATGAATAGGGGATACACCGTCGATCGATACCTGAATATCGTGGCCAAATTGCGAAAAGCCGCACCTGATATAACGTTGACCACCGATATAATCGTCGGCTATCCGAATGAATCGAGTGAGGATTTCGAAAAAACCCTGGCCGTGGTGCGGGCCGTGGAATTCGATTCGGCGTTCATGTTCCGTTACTCGGTCCGTCCCGGCACAAAATCGGCGCAATTGGCGGATAATGTCGGAGAATCCGAAAAAATCGCCCGGCTGACGCGCCTTATAAAAATACAGCAGGAAATCACCAAGAAAAAAGCCAGAAAATGGATAGGCAAAACCGTGGAGGTCCTTGTCACCGGCCGCAGCAGACGTGAACCCATCAAGCC
>CAZHVC010000286.1:0-3261 GCA_964535765.1 uncultured Ignavibacteria bacterium
CCGTCATAGCGCGAATTTCGTAACCGTGGTGTGCGCCACGAACAACGAACAGCAACTCGTCGCCGCGCTTTTCGGATCGGTCAACGAATCGGGGAATTACACTCCGGGAGCCATAGTCATGGCCGACGGAGGAACACTCTTCCTTAAAGACGTCGACTCGCTCAGCCAGAATTTGCAAGTCCGCCTGCTGAAATTTCTTCAGGACGGCTTCTTGACTTTCGGTGATAAGTATCAAAAGATAAAGTCCGACGTCAGGCTTATCTGCTCCAGCACCAAAAGCCTAAAGAGGCTGTTCGCCTCGGGACATTTCCGCGAGGACCTGTTCTATTCGATCAACATAATGCCGATCTACGTGCCGCCTTTGCGCAACCGCATATCCGACATTTTCCCCCTGGTGAATCATTTTCTGGAAAAATATTCGGCCAAATTCAACAAGGATATCAAAGCGCTGTCGCCCGATGTTCTGTCCTGGATGCAAACCTATCAATGGCCGGGAAATGTGGCTGAGTTGGAAAATATCATCTCGCGGGCGGCTTCGCTGGCGACATCGGAGTATATCGATGAATCGTTGATATTCACGCTTCCGAAAGACCGGCCGGTTTCCGAGGAAACGCCCGGCTTCTTGAGCCTGACGCTTAAAGACAATCAGAAATCGCTCATCCTGAAGGCGCTTAAACAAAACAACGGCAACTACTCGAGAACCGCCCAGCAGCTCGGAATTTCCCGTACGACTCTCTGGCGGCGCATGAAACGATTCAATATCGAAGAGACGCACCCAACGAACGTTTGAGAATCCGACTCATTCCCCCAGCCGGTAAGCAAGGCGGTATCGAAGGAGCACTCGGCCAAACCGGTTATTTCTAACCATTATTTTATTTTTTCCGCTTGAAAATCCAATCGTCGAAAGTTATAATGCCCCCACTTTATACTTCTTTGAAGCGACTGCGGTTGATTTTAGGAGGGAGCTCGGGAAATTCGGAGTTGGATTGCGCTCCTCGCCATTTTGGTGCTTGGAACCACGCAGGTTTTTGCCGAAAATGACCGGGCAAAGACATCGTTGCGGATAATTCCCTCAGGCTCGGCGACGGCCGGGCATCTGAATGTGGGATATGCTCTCGGCGATTCAGGGGAACCAGCCAACCCCGCTCTGACCGGGGAGGTGATCCTTTCCTGGACGGCCTCGGGCGACGATAGCCTTACCGGCATGGCCTTCGGATACGATGTAAGATACCGCAGCGACAGCCTCGGGCCGATACTGACGCTGGCCAATTTCATCATGTCGCATCAGGTGCTCGGTGAACCGCTGCCGTCGCCCTCCGGTTCCCGCGATTCCATGATCATCACCGGACTGGTGCCGGGCGCCGGGTATTATTTCTGTATAGTGGTATTCGACGAAAACTATAATGTCTCCGGCCTATCGAGTTCGCCTCACGTTATCGCCGGAGCTTCCGACTTTTTGCCCGGTGATGCCAACGGCGATGGTTTGGTGCGCGGCAGCGACGTCTTATACTTATTGGCCTATTTCCGCGGCATTAATCCGCCGCCGCAACCGTATTATGCGGGTGATGCCAACGGCGATTGCTCCGTAGCGCCCGCCGACTTGACTTATTTGACCAACTATCTGAAGGGATTGGGCGCAGTGCCGGTGAGCGGAAATTGCCCCCCGCTTCTTATCGGAAAGATAGGCGAATCGCCCCGCTGACATCCATACATAAAACCGCTTCTGCCGGCATTCGGGCGCAGGAACTTTTCCCTTGCCCACACTTATATATTCTGTCTATACTGAATCATATGCTTAGATGAACGGTTGAAGCATCCGGCGCCATTCCCCGGTGATTTCGATCGGTGCGTAAATCACCGGGCCGCCGAAATGGGAAGGTATATTCGATACATGGGCATCCTGACCAGCATTTTCGGTTCCAAGCACGACCGGGACATTAAAAGACTGCGGCCGCGGATCGCCGAAATCAACGAATTATTCGTATCGCTCAAAGATAAAAGCGACGACTGGTTCATCGAACGAACCGGCCAATTCAAGCAAGCCCTGAAACAGCCCGTCGCGGAATATCTGGAGCGGATCGCCGGGGAAGAAGACCTCACCCGGGACAGAAAAAAAGAGATTTACAACGAGATCCTCGGTCCCCAGCTCGACGCCATACTCCCCGAGGCTTTCGCCATGGTCAAAGAAGTCTGCCGCAGACTGGTCGGTCGAAGCTGGGATGTTTGCGGCATCACCACCCGCTGGGACATGGTCCCCTATGACTGCCAGTTGATCGGCGGTATCGTCTTGCACGAGGGCAAAATCGCCGAGATGGCCACCGGCGAGGGGAAAACTTTGGTGGCCACGATGCCGCTGTATTTGAACGCTCTGACCGGGCTGGGAGTGCATTTGGTGACGGTCAACGACTATCTGGCGCGCCGCGACTCGGAATGGATGGGGCAGATATATAAATCCCTCGGCCTGACTGTGGGTTGTATCCAGACCCAAATGCCGCCTCAGGTAAGACGCGAACAGTATAATTGCGACATAGTTTACGGCACAAACAACGAATTCGGTTTCGACTACCTCCGGGATAACATGGCCGTTCAGGCGGAAGATATGGTTCAGCGCGGATTTTTCTATGCTATCGTCGACGAGGTCGATTCGGTGTTGATCGACGAAGCGCGCACGCCTTTGATCAT
This sequence comes from uncultured Ignavibacteria bacterium, assembly GCA_964535765.1. Taxonomy (GTDB): domain Bacteria; phylum Zixibacteria; class MSB-5A5; order UBA10806; family 4484-95; genus JBBIRK01. The sequence continues at coordinate 2,683 of CAZHVC010000286.1, forward strand.
CTCCGGACCGGTCGAATCCAGCATGAATTTCCGGTTCAATGAAATGAAGCCGCTGGTGGCCAATCTCGTGCGCAAGCAGAATCAACTGTGTGCGGCCATAATAAGCGAAGGCGAAAAGCTTCTGGAAGAGGGCAAGGACTACGAAGCGGGCGTTAAATTCCTGATCGCCGAGCGCGGGGCGCCGAAAAACAAGCGGTTACTTAAACTTTACAAAGAAAAAGGCGTCAAACAGCTCGTGCAGCGTGTGCTGACCGATTATATGCGCGACAAAAAGCTGCACGAATTGGACAACCAGCTTTATTTCTCGATCGACGAACGCGAACATACGATCACTCTCGAAGACATGGGACGGGCGCTGCTTTCCCCGGATGACCAGAAGCTGTTCGAGATACCGGATATCGCCGAGGGTCTGGTCGCCATAGACAACGACGACCGCTACGGCGACGAGGAGAAAATCGCCGCCAAGGAAGAGCTTTACCGCCGGCATGCCGAAAGGTCCGAGAAAAATCATGCTATCAACCAACTGTTGCGGGCTTACCAGCTTTATGAAAAAGACAACGAATATGTGGTTCAGGACGG
>CAZHVC010000287.1:0-3249 GCA_964535765.1 uncultured Ignavibacteria bacterium
ACGCTCATGTCATGTTCGATTAACAGGATTCCGCATTTATAGAACTCGCGCGCCCGGCGTATCAGGCTCATCAATTGATTTTTTTCCGATTGATTCATTCCCGCCGCCGGCTCATCGAGCAATACCAGACGCGGCCGGCAGATCATCGCCCTGACCAATTCCACTCTTCGCTGCATTCCATAGGGCAAAGATAAGGCCGGTTCATCCATTTTATCGCGCAGGTCGAAAAAATCGAGCGCCTCAACAATGAGGCTGTCGATCCGCTTTTCGTGTCGGTGGAATTTCGCTCCTTGAATCGTCGCCCCGAAGAACCCATAGCCGGCTTGATAATGCGCCGCCGCCTGCACCGTCTGGTAAACCGTCAACGATTTGAACAACCTGATATTCAGGAAAGTCCTTGATATCCCCAATCTGGCGATCTGCGGGGTCTTCAGTCCACTGAGCGGTTTCCCTTCGAATTCGATCGTCCCCGCCGTGGGCTTGTAGACTCCGGTGATAAGGTTGAAAACGGTGGTCTTGCCGGCCCCATTAGGACCGATCATGCCGACCAAGCACTCCCGCTCCAGCTCGAGATCCAGTTCCGATACGGCCGCCAGACCGCCGAAATGAATCGAGCATTTTTTAATGGAAAGAAGCATTTCTTTTTCACCTTGCCGGAGCCTTTTTCACTGTCCCTCTTTGCCGTCCCGTACCGAATGCAAACAGTCCGCCGGGACGGGTTATCATGATGATTACCAATAGCAGCGCATATATCACCATCCGATACATCGCCGCCGCCCGCAACGCTTCCGGAAGGATCGTAAGAATCACCGCCGAGAGAATCACTCCCGGTATGTTCCCCATCCCTCCGATAACCACCATTACGACGATTTCGAAAGAGCGCAGAAAACCGAATTGCGACGGGTTTATATAAGTCACGAAATGCGCATAAAGCCCGCCGGCAATTCCCGCAAAAAACGCCCCGATTATAAAGGCGCTGACTTTGATGCCGGTGGCGCTTATTCCACTGGATTCGGCGGCGATCTCATCGTCCCGCACCGCCAAATATCCCGTTCCATAGGTGGAATGCAATAAGTTATAGAGCAGATAAATCAGCAGTGCGGCGATCGAGTAAACCCAAAAAAAATCGGTCATCCTGGCGATCCCGGTGAATCCGCGGGCGCCCCCCAGAAAATCGAGATTCTGGATTATCACCCGGATTATTTCGCCCATGCCGAGAGTCGTTATGGCCAGATAATCGCCTTTCAATCTCAGGGTGGGGATTCCCACCAACAGCCCGCATAGCGAGGCGGCCGCACCGCCGCCCGCCAGCGCCGGCAAAAAAACAAGTGGCGTCGGCAATCCGCTTGCCGCACCGATCGAGCTTGTTATTAGGGCCGACGTGTAGGCCCCTATAGCCATGAAACCGGCGTGCCCCAGCGAAAACTGGCCGGCAAAACCGTTAATCAGGTTCAGGCTCGAGGCCAGAATGATATTGATCCCGATATAGATTATGATTTGATAATAGTAGGGGCTTATGTTTCCCTGCATTCCCCCCAATAAATAAAATACCGGCAGGCTCAAGACCAAGACGATCTTCGACTTGTGATCCTGTAGCATATTCAGGGCGATGCCGGCCAAGCTGCTTCCCTCAAATGATGTTTATTGCGCCGGTCACCGCCGGCTTCAAAAATGGCCTATACTTTTTCGGTTTCATGCTTACGCAGTATCCCCGAAGGCCGGAAAAGCAGGATAAGTATCAGAATTCCGAACGCGATGGCATCCCTGAACGCCGGCGATATATAGCCGGTTACAAAAGTTTCCGTCAGGCCGATTATCATCCCGCCGATGGCCGCTCCCGTTAAATTGCCGATTCCTCCCAGCACCGCCGAAATGAACGCTTTCAAACCGGGGAAAATTCCCATGAGTGGGTTTATGCTCGGATAGACCGAGGCATATAGAATCGCCGCCGCCGCCGCCAGGCTGGAACCCAAAACGAAGGTCAGGGAAATCACCCTGTCGATATTGATCCCCATCAAGCCGGCTGTCTGATGATTGAAGGCGACCGCCCGCATGGCCGTGCCTATCCGGGTGTTGAAGACGATGAATCGCAAGATCAGCATCAATACCAGAGCGGTGGCGATGACGATAAGGGAATTGGTATTGATCACCAGATCGCTCGAATCGATTATCGCTTTCGAGGGAATAAGCTCGGGGAACAGCTTCGGGTCCGGCCCGAAAACCAATTGGCCGCCGTATTCGAGAAAAAGCGACACTCCGATTGCGGTGATCAAAATGGTAAGTTTCGGCCGTGAGCGCAGGGGACGGTAAGCGACCTTTTCAATAGTGACTCCGAGAATCGAGCAGACGACCATGGCCGCCAACATCACCAGCAGCCCGGCCGAGATCATTGAATCGCCGGTCAGAGGAAGAACCAGCGGGCCCAAATAATACCCCACGAAAGCGCCGATCATGAAGACATCCCCGTGGGCGAAATTGATGAATCCGAGGACGCCGTAAACCATGGTATAACCCAGAGCGATCAGGGCATAGATGCTGCCCAGCGACACCCCGTTTATCACCTGTTGGAAAAATTCGCTCATCGGGAATCTTTTTAAGGCTGGATGATCTCCCGCAGGCTCATTTTGTTGTCGTTGACGGCTATTATAACCGCCGGCTTGCGGGCGTTGCGGTCGGGTCCGATCGTGATCGTGCCGGTCACGCCTCGGAAATTTTCGGTTTTGGCCAGGGCATCGCGGATGCATTCGGGCTGGACGTTTCCGCAACGCTCTATGGCGTCGAAAAGTATCCGTCCGGCGTCGTAGCCGAGCGCGGCCATGGCATCCGGCGTCTCCCCGAACGATTTGCGGTATCTGGCCACGAACTTCTGGACGATGGTGTCCGGATCATCGGCCGTATAAGCGGTGCTGAAAAACGTGTTGTCCATCGCTTTGCCGCCGATTTCGATCAGCTTGGACGAATCCCAGCCATCGCCGCCGATAATCGGCAGGTTCATGTTCAGTTCTCTGGCCTGCTTGGCAATCAGGGCCGCCTCGGTGTAGTAACCCGGCAGAATGATCGCCTCCGGATCGGCTGCCTTCAACGCCGTCAATTGGGCCTTGAAATCGACATCCCCTTCGCTATAGGCCTGGATCGCTATGACTTCACCGCCGAGTTTCTTGAAAGAGATCTCGAAAAACTGCGCCAACCCGATACTGTAATCGTTGCGGATATCCTTGAGCAAGGCCACCTTGCGCAGGCCGAGCGAGT
>CAZHVC010000288.1:0-3224 GCA_964535765.1 uncultured Ignavibacteria bacterium
CGGCAAGGCAATAGAGAACTCCCTCGAAAAAACGATCATGCAGAAAACCGTCACCTACGACCTTGAAAGGCTCATGCCGGGCGCAACTAAAGTATCGACATCGCAATTCGCCACGCATTTGATCGAAAATCTGTGATCCAGTATGGAGGCGCACTGCGGGTGCGCCTCCTGGATACCTGAATATCGCCGGAGGGGTCGGTTTCAGGTCTGATAGTACTATTAGGCGGCGGTAACCCGAGGTTTTTTTAGGAACATTATTCGATTCAGGAGGGACCCTCATGTATGATTTCCGGGAGACTGTGGTCCTCATCACGGGAGCATCCAGAGGGATAGGAGCGGCCGCGGCGATCATGTTCGGCCGGGCCGGCGCCCTGGTGGCCGTCAATTTCAAACACAACCGCCGGGCGGCGGAAAAAGTCGCCGACGAAATCAGAGCCGCCGGAGGCACGGCCGAGATATTCCAGGCCGATGTCGGCTCGCCGGAGCAGACACGGAGCATGATAAACAACGTGGTTGATCGTTTCGGCCGCCTCGATGTGCTGGTTAACAACGCCGGAATATGGGAAGAAGCGGCTATCGACGAGATGACTCCGGAGCAACTGGAAAAAACATTGAGTTGCAATCTTAAAGGGTGCTTTTATACGACCATGGCTGCGGTGCCGCATATGAAAAAACGTAAATCCGGCAAAATCATATTCGTATCATCGACTGCCGGCCAGCGCGGCGAAGCCTACCATTCCCATTATGCCGCTTCCAAAGGAGCATTGATTTCGCTCACCAAGTCACTGGCCACGGAGCTGGCGGCCGATGGAATACTGGTGAATTGCGTGGCTCCCGGCTGGGTCGATACCGATATGAGCCATGCGGCGCTGATTTCCGAAAACGGCCCCAAATACCTGTCACTCATTCCTCTTGGGCGGGCGGCCAGCGCCGAGGAGATAGCCTGGCCGATTCTGTTTCTATCCTCGGCAGGGGCAAGTTTTATCACCGGGGAGGTTTTGAACGTGAACGGTGGGGCCGTGCTAATCGGCTGAGATTTATGGTTGACTTGAATTCCGGCCATGAATATCTTGCCGTCTGATTATGCAATACGAAATTGAGGAAATTCTATCGCCCATATCATCCCAGATCAACAATTATGAGTTGCTGCTGCAGAAAACCCTGGCCACCGATTCCGTTTTCATTTACGAAATAACCCGTCATTTATTTGCAAAAACCGGCAAACGTTTACGGCCGGGATTATTGTTTCTGGCGGCAGGTAACGTCAATAAACAGGCCGTTATCCTTGCCGGTGTCGCTATAGAGTTGATTCACGTGGCCACATTGCTGCATGATGATGTCATCGATCAATCGGACAAGCGCCGGGGGCAACAAACTGTCAACGCCCGCTGGAGCAACCTGGTCTCGGTGCTGATGGGAGATTATCTGTTCGCCAAGTCGTTTGCGCTGCTGGTGCAGGCGGGGATGCCGGAGTTGTTGAGCAGCTTTTCCCGGGCGACCGAGCGTGTGGCCAAAGGCGAACTGAATCAGGTTTATTATACCGGCAATTTCGATCTCAACGAGGATGAATATCTGAAAGTGATCTCCGATAAGACGGCCTCCTTGATGAGCTGTGCCGCAGAGGCGGGGATGATCTGTGCCGACGGCGACAGACGGTATTTACAGGCCATGAAAAATTTCGGTGAATATCTCGGCATGGCATTTCAAATAACGGATGATATACTTGACCTTGTGGGCGAATCGACGAAAACCGGCAAACAACTGGGATCGGATATCAGGGAAGGCTGGGCTACCTTGCCGCTGATTTACGCCTTGCGAAACGGCGGGCGTTCGCAAAAGGACAGATTGATAAAACTTCACACCGACGGTTTCGATCCCGAGGAATTCATGAATCTGGTGGAATTTATCCGAAAAGAGGGCGGAATCGATTATGCCGATAGAAAAGCCCGCGATTATTCCCAGATGGCCAAAGATATCATCATGTCGATACCGGGGCTCGAGTATCAAGCCAACCTTTGCGCACTGGCCGATTTTGCGGTGGCGCGCAATATGTGAAAATTTCGGCCGATCGAATGCCATATACGATGGCTACTGCCGAATCCGGAACAAAACCGCCGCAATAGTCGTCCGGAAAATCATTGCCGAATCGAGGAACGGTTCCGTAATTGAGAGAATATAAGATATTTACGTCCGGCCGGCGCAGCGGCCGATTTTAGGATTTCGAATGCAATCGTTAAGCCTTGAAATAAACCCGGTTCTGGTTTATCTGCCTCTGCTGCTTGTCGCTTTGGCGGTTGCCTGGCTCAGCTACCGGAGGAAATTGCCTCAGCAATTCCCCACCTATCTTATCATAATCCTGCTTTCCTTGCGGACGGCAGGAATCATCCTGATAGGGATTTTGCTTTGCGAACCGATTCTTGCCTTGACCAAAAACAGAAAAATAGGTGATCGGCTGGCCGTCGTTATCGATTTGTCTTCGAGCATGATGATCGCCGATTCCGGAATTCAGCGCTGGCGGATAGTGGATTCGCTGCGGCGCACCGGGGATTTTGCCGAGGGGAATAATATCTTGCTGGGGTTCGCCGATTCGCTCCGACAACTTGATTCCTGGCCGGATTCGGCGGCATATTCCGGAAATGCCACCAATCTGGCGGCCGCTTTAAGGTTGCAGGGTTTCCCCGACAAGGAAAAAGTCGGAGCCATGTTGATTATCAGCGACGGTTCGACCAATATCGGGATGGATCCTCTGCTGGCGGCCAGCGAAATTGACATACCCGTGTACTCTCTGGTCATTGGCGATCTTGTTCGTGGTCATGATACGCGGATAGTGAAAATCGATGCTCCATCGATAGCCTATTCGAACACCGAGTTTGAAATGGAAGTGCAATTCGGCGCATTCGGTCACGAAGGAGAAGATGCCCGCCTCGAAATAAGCGAGGGGCGGTCTCTGCTGCATTCGATGAAAGTCAAATTGCCCCCTGATGGTGCCGTCGCCTCTGCGAAATTCAAACTTGCATTTCCCCAAGATGGCCTGAAGAATATCCGCGCTTCGATCACCAAATTCGATGACGACGACATTCCCGAGAACAACAGCCGCAATTTTCTTCTAAAAGTCCTCAAAGACAAGATTGCGGTGGTAATCGTTGCCTCGAGGCTGGATTGGGAGCTGTCGTTTCTGAAAAACGCTCTCGAAGAAGACGGTCATTTCAAAGTCGATATTGCCC
>CAZHVC010000289.1:0-3214 GCA_964535765.1 uncultured Ignavibacteria bacterium
AGTCGTGTTCTCTGGCCATTTGCAGAAGATCGAAGAGGATCGTTTCCCGCTGCAGTAATTTTCGGTTACGCCATTTCCGGAACAAGTTCCAAACCAATCCTCGCCGGCCGGCGAAAAGCAAAGAAATAGCGACCATGATACTCAAACAGACCACGATAGCCGGGCCCGTCGGTAATTTCGGCACCAGACTGCTGATAGTCGATCCGGCCAGACCCGACAGCATCCCCAGAAATCCGGACAGCAACACCATCGATTTCAAGCCGTTTGTCCATTGCCTTGCCGCCGCCGCCGGTGCGACCAACATGGCACTCATCAGAACCACTCCGGCGATTTGCAGGCCGATAATCACGGCGACGACTATCAACGAGGTGAGAAATTTGTCGATGGTTTTCGGCGAATAGCCGATTACGCCGGCGAAATCCTCGTCGAATATGAAAATTTTAATTTCTTTCCAAAGCGCAAAAAGCAAGATCACGGATAATCCTCCGATAACGCTGATTGTGGCAACATCATCGCTGGACATGGCCGATGCCTGGCCGAATAAGAATCGATCGAGGCCGGCTTGGCCTGAATCCGGCTGTTTTTGCAGGAAAGTAAGAAGCATGAGGCCGATTCCGAAAAAAACCGAGAGAATCAATCCCAGGGCGGTATCATATTTGACCCGGCTGTGACGGGCGATGTGTATCACCAAGAACGAGGCCAGCCAGCCGGCCAGGGCGGCACCGATCAGCAAAACCAGGGGGCTTTTATCCCGCGTCAGCAGATAGGCAAAAGCGATTCCCGGCAAAGCGGCATGTGATATGGCATCGCCCAAAAGGCTTTGTTTGCGCAAGAATGCGAACGACCCCAGCAAACCGCTGATAAGCCCCAGCAACGCCGAACCCAAGGCGACCGTACGGAAGGTATAATCATTCAAAAGCATTATATTCAGCGCCTCGGCAAAAGCCGGGATTTTTGGTTGATTCAGTTTATCCGGTGGATTTCACCACCAGAACTTTGCCACCGCCGATTTTTATTTTCCCTTTCGGGCGCGTCAGTCGGTTACTTATGCCGAACCAACCGCTGCCGAGATTTGTTTTCGGGGCCGGCCATTTCAATCCTTCGTATTTCATCCCTTTCACCTCGGTCAGGGCGAAAACGGAAATCACCTGATCCTTTTTTCCCTCCAGAACGATTTCCTTTTCGACCAGCCGTATTTCGTTTCCGCTGTCGACTATTCCGGCGTTTATTTTTCGATTTATCTTCATCAGGCAGAGGATATTGGCCAGCGTATGATCGAACCTATCGCCTATCGCTCCCAGAATAATCATCTCATTCGGTTTGAACGATTCGGCCAGGCTGATCGCCAGTTCGGTGTCGGTTTTATCTTGGTCGGGGTCTTCGATGATTTTCGTCCGGCCGTTTTTTTTCAATTTTTCGAGGACTTTCTTCTTTATGGAATCCATGTCGCCGATAACGAAATCCGGAACGTAACCAAGAGCATCGACGCCGTTGGCGCCGCCGTCAGCACAAACAATCATGTCTGCTGCTTTCAGAATCTTGGCGTGAAAGTCCCTGTTCTTCATTGCTCCATTGGCCACGATTACAATCGTCTTGCCCATTTTCACCTCACAGCCGGTCTCAATCACAAATAGACGTCTCGATGCATCATTCACTAATTTCGTATTTCCGCATTGCGCAGCCTATCGGCCGTATCTCCGGCAAGGCCGCGGGCGATCAAAATGTTGCCGCCATAGGTCCGGGCCAGATTTTCCTTTGTAAAAACTATATCGATCGGACCGCTGGCGATTTTGCGGATATTCAACAGAGTCATCATATCGAAATATTCGGGTGCCGTCTGGAGATCATGGTGGACAGCCAAAACCGTCTTCCCCTCCGACCTCAATTTTTGCAACAGTTCGATTATCATTCTTTCGGTAACGGCATCGACACCCTGGAATGGCTCATCCATGATGTAGATATCGGCGTTCATCACCAGTGCGCGGGCTAAAAATACTCTTTGTTGCTGCCCTCCCGAAAGCCGGCTTATGTGCCGGCGGGCGAAATTTTCCATCCCGACCATGGCCAAAGCCCGCAATGCCGCTTCCCGATCGGTCTTACGCGGTCGACGAAACCATCCGAGCGCACCGTAACGTCCCATTTCCACGACATCGAGGACATCCGTCGGAAAATCCCAGTCAACGGTCCCCTTTTGCGGTACATAACTTAGTTTATGGCGGCTTTCGGCCAGGGTCTTGCCGTCGATTAGGACTCGTCCGGCGGCCCGCGGCACAAGATCAAGCATCGCCTTTATAAGTGTCGTTTTGCCGGCTCCGTTGGGACCGACGACAGCCATAAGCACCCCTTTGGGAACCTCCAGATCTATATCCCACAAGACCGGTTTGTCCTTATAGCTTACCGTCAAATCGAAGACTTGGATCGCCGGTTGTGAGTTTTGGATCGCTGTCGTCGTCATCTCTCGTGTTCCTTTCGAGCTCGAATCATCTCAGCGCATTTACGATCGTCTCAATATTATATTTGAACATCCCTATATATGTCCCTTCGGGGGTGTCAGGGTCACCGAGGGCGTCAGAGAAAAGAGTGCCGCCGATTTTCACCTCGAAACCGCGCGCCCTGACCGCCGCCTGAACAGCCTCGATATTGCGACGGGGAACCGACGATTCGACGAAAATCGCCTTGATTTTTCTGCCGGCGATAAAATCGGCAAGGCGCATCACGTCGGCCGTTCCCGCCTCGGCGGCGGTGCTTATACCCTGCAGACCCATAACCCGAAAACCATAAGCCCTGCCGAAATACTGGAAAGCGTCATGGGCCGTGATAAGAACCCTTGCCGAATCGGGCAGCTTTTGGGCGGTCTGCCTGACATAGTCATCGAGCGCCAACAGGTCATCGATATATTTTTTGCCGTTTGCAATATAATGGCTGCTGCCGCTGGAATCGATTCGACAAAGATGGTCGCGCACCCGTTCGGCGGCTTTCGCCCATAATCGGGCATCAAACCAGATATGCGGATCGTGCACGCCGGCGAAATTCAACGACGACAGAAGCAACGTCGTATCGATTGCTCCGGCGACTGCGACGGTGGGGATTTTATTTTGCATCTGTTCGAACACCTCGGCCATCTGTCCTTCGAGATGAAGGCCGTTGTAGAAGATGATATCGGCTCGGGAGAGAAGGGCGATATCGCCGTGGCTGGCCCGGTAAAGGTGGGGAT
>CAZHVC010000290.1:0-3200 GCA_964535765.1 uncultured Ignavibacteria bacterium
GTTTTTCCTTTTTAACCATGGCGAACGCCAGATCCATCAAGTCTCTTACCATGGATTCGACATCACGGCCGACATAACCGACCTCGGTATATTTGGAGGCTTCGACCTTGATGAACGGCGCGCCGGTCAGATTCGCCAGGCGGCGGGCAATTTCCGTCTTGCCCACTCCTGTCGGTCCGATCATAATGATATTGTTGGGCATTATTTCTTCTCTGAGGGGACCGCTGATCCGTTGCCTGCGCCAGCGGTTCCTGATGGCCACGGCGACCATTCTTTTTGCCTTATCCTGGCCGATAATATATTTATCGAGCTCCGCCACAATCTGTCTTGGAGTCAATTCGGTTGGTCTGTTGTTGCTCATTCTTTATCTGAAATCCCTATTAAAGTGTTTCCACGGTGATATTGTTATTGGTGTATATGCAAATCGAGGCCGTAATGCGCAGTGCCTTCTCGACGATTTCATTAGGGGGGAGTTTCGTGTTTTGAATCATGGCCCGGGCGGCGGCCAAAGCGTATGGCCCTCCCGAACCTATGGCCAATATGCCGTCTTCGGGTTCGATAACATCACCCGTGCCGCTGATAATCAGGCCCTGCTTTTTATTGACTACCGCCAGCAACGCCTCCAGGCGCCGCAGGTATTTGTCCATGCGCCACTCTTTGGCCAGCTCCACGGCCGCCCGAGGCAGATTTCCGGAGAATTCCGTCAGCTTGCTTTCGAATTTTTCGAAAAGGGTCAAGGCGTCGGCGGTGGCTCCGGCGAATCCGGCGAGAATGCTGTTTTCGTATAACTTGCGAATCTTGACGGCGTTGGCTTTCAGAATGGTCTCCTCGAGCGTAATTTGCCCATCGGCTCCCAACGCCGCTCCTTTGGCGTTGATTATTCCGAGAACAGTTGTTCCTTTCATTTATCCTCCGCACGCGGATGTGCCCGCCGGTAAACCGAAACCAATCTTCCGGTCGTTATGTGACTATATTTTTGAGTCGTTTTAAGCGAGGAGTGACCGAGCATTTGCTGCACGGCGCGCAGGTTCGCCCCGGCTGTCAACAGATGCGTGGCGAACGAATGGCGAAGACTATGCGTAGTCAAACCGGTTTTTTCAGAACACTTCATCAAGTGCTCTTTGATGATTCTGGCCGTTCCGCGTGAGCTGAGGCGATCGCCCCGGCGATTGATAAACAAAGCATCGGTCCGGCCTTCCGATTCAGCCCTGATGATCTTCTCCCTTTCCGCCAGATAATCAGTCAGCGCCTTTGCGGCCTGGGCGCCCAGAGGCACCTGCCTGAATTTGCTTCCTTTTCCGATAACTCTTATAAGGCCGTTACGCATATCGATACTTCTCAAATCGAGCGAAGTCAACTCCGCCAGCCGCAGACCGCTACCGTAAAATAGTTCGAGCATCGCCCGATTGCGAAGCCTGATGAAAGGATCATCATCGCTTGCCGTATTCTGGATAAGATAACGGGCTTCCTCTTCGGATAAGTATTGCGCCCGATAGGGCTCGATTTTGATCGGTTCGATTTCCCGGGCCGGATTCGTATCGATCCTGTTTGAGGAAACCAGAAAATCGAAAAACGATTTCAAAGATTCGAGCTTACGCGCCAGCGAGCTTGACTTGAGTCCGCGACGACGTAGCGCTATCAGATATCGACGAACCGCCATGTCATCCATCTTCGCAATCAAATCGGGCTCCGATTCAAGGAAATCGATAAACGCCGCCACATCTCCGGTGTAGGCGATAATGCTGTTCTGAGCCATCCGACCGGTAGCTTTCAGGTGACGGATATATCGATCGAGATTTTCGCGCCAGACGGTCAAGTCCATAGCCGAACTATATATGCCTGATTACGGCGAAGCAAGAAGTAATAATAAATGGGTATGCGACATTATTTTCCTATTATCATTCATCGGGCTTTATATTTTCGCCGAACAAGCTTGCCGGGGACTGCGGTCTCACCATCAGTTGTTTCTGCCGACTCACGATTACCTTTCCGGGAGTTCCTTTGACCTTGCGCAGATAACGGACTTCCGCGTAAACCACCGGAGCCTTGGCCGAGGTCCGCGATTTTGAATAATAGGCAGCCAGTGAGGCCGCCTTTTCCAATATAGCCTTGTCGGCGATCGATTGCTTATTCGGTTTTCGCAAAATAACGTGAGAGCCGCCGGACTGCCAGGCATGAAACCAGAGATCGTTCTTGGCGGCGAATCCAAAAGTCAACTCATCGTTGTTTTCCGCCGACTTGCCGGCATAGACATGCCAGCCGTTCCCCAGATCAAAATGCCTGAAAGGAAGTTTTTCACGTATCCGGTCGGTATTCTGTTTTTGGGCAAGCGGTTCCCGCTGGGCGACTTCGGGGGATCGCAGCCTTTCGAGGGCGGCGCGTTGTCTTTTGAGTCGTTCAACGAGAACGCCGCGGGCGATTTCCATTTTGCGCGCTTTTTCGAAATAGCGGCGGGCATTCGCCTGCGGCTTAAGCGCCGGATCGAGCGGTATCCGCAGATGGTTTTCCGAAACGGAATCGATATCGGGCAACACCAGTTGCCTATCCCCTTTTTGGATTTTCCCCAGATTGGTCAAGATGAGATTGCCGAACTTCCTGAATTCGTCGGCTTTTTCGGATTCGGCGATTTCAGCCTCTATCTGTTTGATCTTGCTTTCCGCTTTGGCGATCTTTTCGCGTTGTCGTTTTAATCTATCGGCGTCCAACCGCAGGGATTCCATCCTTTGCACATATTCGGTCAATACATCGATCAGTCTGCCCGAGGTCGTCGCAGCAATCCCGGAATGATCCGCTGTTGAATCGGCAAAACCGATGATCTGGCCGTCGTCGTTTTCAAGCAATCGATATGTTCGAGCGGCGACAAGTCCCGCGGTCGCTGGTTCTGCAAATATGTCTTCTGCTTCCGGCAAAGCCTCGCGCCCGATTTCATATGTTTCTCCGGGGTTTTTCCCGCGGGAACTTCGAAAACAGGCCAATATTTTCAATCCGGCGGTAGTGACAATCAGGTTTCCCGGGCCAAACATCTCAAAGAACAGATCGTAGGTCTTTTTTCGGCCGAGTCGATCGTGTTTAAGCAATTGGAAGGCGATTATTCTATCAGCTTTTACCTGATCTACTTTCTCGATTGCGCCATCGTACAGGAAAGGCAGCCAATAGGTATCGCAAGCCGCATCGGTGGCCAATATCAAATACGGCGCTCC
>CAZHVC010000291.1:0-3188 GCA_964535765.1 uncultured Ignavibacteria bacterium
TATGACAAGGCCGCGCCGATTTATCTTATCGGCCAGTTCGTGAAAAGTCACGGCGGCATCGGTACGGTTCGAGGGTGTGGAATTCTCAATCGTTTTCAAAATATTATTGAGATGAGAGCGGGTTCCCCGCGGCGGTATGAAACTCTGAATCCGCTCGTCGTAAACGACCAGGCCGCAGGCGTCCTGCTGGCGCAGCATGAGGTAGGCAAGGGCTGCCGCAAGGTACGACGCATACTCGAATTTGCTGATCCGGCCGGCTCCGCTCGAGCGGTAAGCCATCGAACCGGAACAATCGAGCAAAATATGGCAGCGCAGGTTCGTCTCCTCCTCGAATTGCTTTATGAAAAACCGGTCGGATTTGCCGTAAACTTTCCAATCGATATGTTTGATTTCATCGCCGGGCATATATTGCCGATGTTCCGAGAACTCCACGGAGAAACCGTGATAGTGGCTTCGATGGAGTCCCACGATGAAACCCTCAACTACCAGCCTCGCTTTCAGTTCGAGCGTGGCCAGCTTGCTGACGATCACGGGATCGAGGAATTTACGATAGTCTTCCGGCATACAATCATCATACCCGCATCCGGCCAGCCGAGTGCCGACCTACATCTTTATGGCGATGAGGTTTGGATGATTAAAAAGGCAACGACGCCATGATCGTTGCCTGATAATCTGCGTTCCGTTTTCAGGGCGGAGTGTTCCGCACACCGGCCCAGAGTCAAATCATTCGATAATGCTGATGCAGCCTTCGGGGCAGCTATCGGCGGCATCCCGGCAGGCGTCTTCGGCATCAGGAGGCACTTCGTCGACGATGACCTTTGCCTTATCACCATCCATTTCGAACACCTCCGGGCAGAGCTCGGCGCAAATCCCATCACCGGAGCAAAGATCATGGTCTATTTCGGCTCTCATCTTTTCCTCCCTTTAAATTCCTTTGCGGCAATTATCGGCCGGCCATTTCTCCACCCATGGCCGATTTGGCCGATTTCTATCGGCGCCAAATATAATTATCACCGCCTCGGTTGTCAAGCCATACGATCTTTTTCCCGGCAGGTTACTATTACGACTCGGCCGTTTGTCGTAAGTCGCCTATTCCCTTGAAGTTGCCGTGGTCGTGATTTCAGCCTCGGGTATCGCCGAGCATCTCTATTATCTGCTTTTCTATCTTGCTGAGATTCCGCTCTATATCGCTTAAACGTCTGAAACGATTCTTATATCTGCCCGATTTGACGGGTTTAACGATCAATTTGTTCAAGCGCGATATGCGTCTTTTCGTCAGCGGGTTTGCCGAATCTTTCGTCTTTTTATCGAGGATATCGAGGCAGGCCAGAACGTGATCTATCTCGCCGGCGATTTTACGTCTGGCCATATCGGATATCTCCTCATAAGCATCGAGTTGGTCCTTGAGAGTTTTTCTCAATTCGTCGATAAATTCGGCGGCCGAATCGGCGCGGTTCAATCGATCAAAGGTCATATCTGATTCCTCAAGTCATCGAGTACTATCGTGGCGATTCTATCGGCGGCATCGCCGCGGGCCACCTGCATGGCCGCCCTGGACATCCGTTGCTGCAAATCGGGATTGCCGGCAAGTTGGTCAATTTTCAACGGCAGACTTTCCAGTTGATAGATGCGGGAAGCCGCTCCTTTTTCGAGAAACAGCGCGCAATTCCGCTCCTCCTGGCCGGGGTATGGCTTATATATGAACAACGGACATCCGGAGGCGAAGCATTCGGTGCTTGTCAGCCCTCCGCTTTTGGTTATGGCCACATCGGCCAAGGCGGTCAGATCGTGCATGAAGTCGATCATTCCGTAGATACGGTAGGGTATGTCACGGGAAGCGAGCAATTCCCGAAGGCGATCGCTGATCGGGAAATTTTTGCCGGCCACCATCAGCAACTGCAGCCTGGTGCGACATTGGGCGAGTTTCTTGACGATCGTTTCCACGTGGTGCGGTCCGTAGGCGCTGGCCAGAACCAGCACGGTGAAGCGGTCATGATCGAGGCGATACTGTTTTTGCAGTTCGGCCTTGCTTTTGGGTATGGCGAATCTCTTTTCAATCGGAATGCCGACGATTTCAATCCTTTCGACAGGCACCGAGGTATATCCGGAAAAAGCGGCCAGTTCATACCTCATCTCCTCGGTAGCCACGAAATATCTATCCTGCGAGGGTGCCAACCATACCGGATGCATCCCGTAGTCGGTGATCACGGTGGCCACCCGGCAGGCGGGATTGTGAACTCTTTTGTAGCGTCCGGCGGCCCAGCTGGCGGTAAAATAGGCGGAGATTATATAATCCGGTTTTTCCGATTTCAAAAATCGATTCAACCGCCGCAGCAGGATTTTCCAAAGCGATTTTTGCCACAGCGGCGGGGGCCGAAAACGCGACAGATTGCTTTGGACTTCATAAATTATGAACCAGAGCCAGGGAAGGCGCGAGGCCGCAAAAACATATCCACGTGAAAACAGATCAGCCACCAGTGATGGCATATAATCGAGAATATCGACCAAAAGCAGGGTTCCGTCGAAACCGGCTCCTCTAAGCGATTCCTCAATCGCCCGACACGCTGACTTATGGCCTTTGCCGGAGGAAGCATAAAGCAGGATTATTTTCCTGGCGGAAATGGAGATCCCCCCAACGGATTCGGATCGCACCGAAAATTCGGTGGCCGGCTGACGATTATCGTTCATGGCAAACAGCACCGGTCGCTTTCCAACGAATTAATATAACACGGCCGCCCGAAATATGAAAGCCGTTTCGCCAATCCGATCCGGATCAAACTTGCTGGATTCCATCGAGAAATTCCTGATTGATCGGTATATATTTATCGGCCGCCTGCCGCAGAGCGAAAGAACCGCCGAGATTGGCGACCTCGACATGTTTGCCGAGATCCTTGATCCTCTCGACCAGCACCGTGAAATCCTCGTCGCCGGAAACGAGTACGGCGGTATCATAGGTGTCCATGAATGCAAACGTCAGCATATCGATTACGATATGGGTATCGACTCCTTTTTCCACATAAGTCGGCACGGAAATAAAAGTGCCGTCAGGTAGCGTCTGTCTGACCAACCGTTTTTCGAGTCGGCCGAATTTTTTCGTGAGATACGGCACCGAATCCAGCGAATCGAAAAAAGACTGTTGAAGACGATATTTATCCTCGTCGTCGTCACGATTGAGCGGGGCGTTATAG